>JBFMAS010000080.1:3007-8823 GCA_040755575.1 Thermodesulfobacteriota bacterium | reverse complement strand
TGCAGCCGGTGCAGATCCGCGACCCGTCGGGGACGTTCACCCTGACCGAGGCCGATCTGCTGATGGACCAGCTCATGCCGGAGGTGAACTTCACGCTCTCGGAGGACCAGGTGGAGCTGCTGCCGGCGACCGACAACAGCAGCGCCGGCGGCTTCCTGCTCGATCTCCTCACCGGCTTCTGGGACGCGCTCAACGTGATCACCTTCGGGCTGCTCGATTTCCTGGTCGGGCTCGGGATCGATCTCTACGACGCGATCGCAGGGCTGTTCTCGAGCGAGTCGGCCCCGGGCACGTTCAACTTCGCGTTCCCGATCGAGCTCGACGGCTTCGGGCTCGCGCGCGACCTGATCGTGAGCGAGATGCTCGGCTTCGAGGCGACGCTCGCGGGCGTCAAGATCGATCCGAACGGCCTCACCGCGCTGCTCGACGCGAGCTTCATGCCGACCAACCTCGACCCCGACATCCCGGAGATCCCAGGAGTCGCCGAGAGCGCGGCCGCGCCGCCGATGCCGCCGATCGACACGGCGGAGGGCTTCTTCGGCATCTCGGACGACGCCGTGAACGCGATCCTCGCGAGCCTCACCGCGCAGGGCACGTTCAAGGGCGTGTGCTCGTCGCCGACCCCGGTCGCCGACTTCCTGCCCGATCAGTGCTGCGAGCTGAAGGGCCCGGATTGCTGCACCATGGGTGGCGCCGCGTGCGACGGCATCGAGGTGCCGGTGTGCGAGGCGCTCAAGGCGCCGAGCTGCGACGCGCTGACCGATCCCGTGCAGATCTTCTTCTGCGCCGGGCTCGCCGCGAAGAACATCACCGGTCAGACGCCGGTGCTGCTGTGCGGCCGCCAGGAGATCCCGCCCGTTCTCCTGGTGCGCGACGACGTCGACCCCGCGGGCAACCCGGTCGCGACGCCGGACCGGATCGAGACGCACCTGCGGCTGAACGACACGCGGGTGTTCGCGATCCTCGACCGGATGACGGACGGCACGGCGAGCGGCTTCGGCACGCTCGCGAGCTGCCTCGACCAGAACGCCGACGCGACGCAGGACTGCCGCATCCTCGAGACCTGCCTCGACCTCAACGTGCTCAACACGCTCGCGCTCGACCTGACGCTCGGCGATCCGGCGCTCGTGGTCGACGTCGAGCAGATCCAGAACCTGCCGCGCGACCCGGGCATCGTCTGCGAGGGCGAGCTGCCGTTCCTGTTCATCCCGGACGTCATCGACCGCGCGCTCGAGAGCGAGTCGCTGGCGGACATCACGGTGCGCATCCAGCTGATGACGCCCGTGCTGCAGCCCGAGGGCTTCGACCTGCTCGGCGTCGGCCGGCTCACGTCGCCGCGCCTGAAGGGCATTCGCACGACGGAGGCGACGCCGGGGTTCGACGACTACCTCGGTCTCCTCGGGGCGTTCGAGCTCGCGCCGTGAGGTGAAGGAGCCGCGGCGCGACGGCGCTACCCGGCGTCGAGCAGGATCCTCGCTCGCTCCACCTGCTCGGCGCGGTAGCGCTGTCGCTCCGCCGCCTGCGCGCGCGCGGCGGCGACCGTGCTCGGTGCGGCGTCGCCCGGCGTGCCGGAGGCGAACGGCGGCCGCGGGTCGTACTGGATCGCGAGCTGGATCGTCTCGGCGGCCTCGCGACCCGCGAATCTCCGCGGCGACGCGCAGGGCGAAGTCGATCCCCGCCGTCACGCCGCCGCCGGTGATCACGTTGCCGTCGACGACGACGCGCTCGTCGACCGGCTCCGCGCCGAACGCGCGCAGGAAGTCGAGCGACATCCAGTGCGTCGTCGCGCGCCGCCCGCGCAGCAGCCCCGCGGCACCGAGCACGAGCGAGCCGGTGCACACGGCGGTGACCCAGCCCGCGGACGCGGCGGCGCGACGCAGGAACGCGAGCACCGGGACGTCGGTCAGGAGCTCGTTCACGCCCGGACCGCCCGGAACGCAGATCAAGTCGAGCTGCGGGGCGTCGCCGAGGCCGACCGTCGGCAGCAGATCGAGGCCGTGCTCCGAGCGCACCGGGTCGAGGGTCTTCCACAGCAGGTAGATCTGCGCGCCCGGCAGCCGGGCGAGCACCTCGTAGGGGCCCGTCAGGTCGAGCTGCGTGAGGCCCGGGAAGAGAAGGAAGCCGATGCGCATGCGCGCACTCTATCCTCCCGTGCTCACCGCGGCGCCGCACCGGGCGCTTCGCCGAGCGCCTCCTTCGTGCACGAGCGGACGTCGCCCGCGACGCTGGGCTCCGGCGTCATCGGACCTTCGCCGCCCCAGCGCTCCCGCTGGGCGTCCGTCAGCGTGCGCGTGCGGGCGATCTCGCCGAGCACGGTCGCGCCGCCGGTCGGGATGCGGGCGTAGGTCGCGTAGTCGACGAGGTACAGGCCGAAGCGGGGCACGAATCCCTCCGCCCACTCGAAGTTGTCGAACAGCGACCAGTGGTAGTAGCCGCGCACGTCGACGCCGTCACGCCGTGCGCGCGCGATCTCCTCGAGCGTCCGCACGACGTTCTCCGCGCGGCGCGCGCCGACCTCGGTCGCGATCCCCGACTCGGTGACGACCAGCGGCAGGTCCGGCCAGCGGCCGGACAGGTCCCGCAGGATGCCGTAGAGCCCGGGCGCGTAGGTCTCGTAGCCCATGGCGGGCACGCAGAAGGTCGGGTCGATCGGCGGCACGCAGGCGCCGAGGTCGAACGCGGCGAAGCAGGGCGACAGCTCGAGCACCGGGACGATGCCGTTCTCGCCCGTGACGCCGGCGCGGAAGTAGTACTGCGCGCCGAGCCAGTCGAGCGTGCCGCGCCAGCCGGGCTGCTCCTCGTCGGGCGTGCCGTCGAGATCCGCGTCGAAGGTGCCGGAGCGCAGCGAATCGACCGCCAGGTGGTGGAACGCGTAGACCAGGCGGTCGCGCGCCGCGAGGTCCTGCGGGTCGGACGAGAGCGCGTTGTCGCGCGCCGCCACCCAGTCGACCACCGCCAGCGTCAGGCCGACCGCCGCCGCGACGCCGTCGCCGTCGGCGTCGATCGTGTCGGCCTCGCGGATCGCGCGGTACATCGCCGCGTGCGCGTCGAGGTAGTCGCGGACCACCGGGATGAACTCGTCGAGCAGCCGGAAGAGCTTCGCCTTGCCGGGCGGGAACGTCCCGATGCCGTAGGCCGCGAGCAGGTAGTTGATCGGCTCGTTGAGCGTCCCCCAGTCGTCGACGCGGTCGCCGTAGCGCGCGGCGAGGAGCCGCGCGTGCTCCGCCATCTCGGCGATCACCTGCGGACCGCCCGCCGGGTGCCCGAGGCCGCACAGGTTCGCGTCGGACGGGCCGCCCGCGCACGCGACGTCGCGCGGGTCGTCGACCCAGACGGGGTTCGAGAAGTGGTGCAGCGTGACGTTCGGCCGGATGCCGGCGGCGAGCAGCCGGTCGAGCAGCGCGTCGTAGTGCGCGAGCGCGGCCTCGTCGACCGCGTCGCGCTCGGGCTCGACGCGCGCCCACTCGATGCTGAAGCGGTAGGCGTCGAGCCGCAGGTCCTCGAGCAGCCGCACGTCGTCGAGCGCGAGCGTGTAGCCGCGCGAGGCTTCGCCGACGAACGTGCCGCGCCCGAGCCCGCCCAGCTCGGGCGGCGCCGTGAACACCCACCAGTCGGTCGTCGGGTTGCCGTCCTCGATCTGCGTCGCGGCGCTCGCCGCCCCGAAGCGGAAGCCGCCGCGGCCCGCCTCGCCGGCGAGCGGGCCGACGTCGGCGAAGTGGATCTCCTGCGCGCCGCGCTCGGCGTCGGAGCAGCCGGCCGCGAGGACGAGCGTGAGGACGAGCGTCAGGAGGAGCGCCGCGACGAGCGGCGACGAGGGCCGGCAACGAGCGGCGGCGGAGCGCATGCGCCGAGTACAGGACGCCGGTCGTTCGCCGTCAACCAGACCCTTTGCGTGCGACACGCCGCTGATAGGCTCGGGCGTGTCGCTCGACTGGGTGCAGTGGCCCGCGATGGTCGTCACCGTGCTCGCGGCGTGGCTCGTCGCCTCGACGCGCGAGTGGAAGCGGAGCTGGGGCTTCTGGTGCTTCCTCGCGAGCAACGTGCTGTGGGTGGTGTGGGGCGTCCACGCGCGCGCCCGGGCGCTGATCGTGCTGCAGGTGTGCCTCGCCGTGCTCAACGTGCGCGGGACGGTCAAGAACCGGCCGGACGCCGATTCGCCCGCGGAACCGGATCTCGCGGGTCGTTGACGCTCTCCGACGACACGTCCCGAGCCGCGGGAGAGCGTACGGCATGCCGGTGGCAGCACTGGCACGCCGTACGTCGAGCGGGGTCGGCATGCACTCGCGCACGAACGGGGTCCGGCACCGTCGTGCTCGGGGAATCGGTCCAGGGTGGCCCAGCGCCGGGTCGGCGGGCGTACGCCGACTCGGGCCGTCGTTTACATTTAGCGGGCCAAGTCTTAATAGCCTCGCGGGCTATTCAGGGTTGTTGAACAGCGGGTCCAGAGCGGGATGACGCGCGGGGAAACGGGCCGTTACGAGGTAACGAGTGTCGGTGGCGAGCCGGTCCGCGCCTTCGTGCCCGTGGCGCTCCCTCCGGTTCCACCCCTTTCCTTCGAGGGCGATCTCCAGCGTGCACTCGAGTCGGCGGTCCTCGCCGTGGGCCGGCTGGACGGTGTGTCGACCCTGCTGCCCGACAAGTCGCTCTTTCTCTACAGCTACGTCCGAAAGGAAGCGGTCCTCTCGTCGCAGATCGAGGGTACGCAGTCCTCGCTCTCCGACCTCCTGCTCTTCGAGCTCGACGAGGCGCCGGGCGTGCCGCTCGACGACGTCGTGGAAGTGTCCAACTACGTCTCGGCTCTCGATCACGGCGTCGCGCGCTTGCGCGCGGGCTTCCCGCTCTCGAACCGCTTGATCCGCGACATCCACGGCGCCTTGCTGTCGCGCGGGCGGGGCAGCGGCAAGGACCCGGGCGAGTTTCGGCGCTCCCAGAACTGGATTGGCGGCAGCCGGCCGGGTACCGCGACCTTCGTCCCCCCGCCGCCCGACCTGGTGCCCGACTGCATGGCGCAGCTCGAGCGGTTCCTTCACGCCGACACCGACGGTCTTCCGGTCCTCGTGCGAGCCGGGCTCGCGCACGTACAGTTCGAGACCATCCATCCGTTCCTCGACGGCAACGGCCGGGTGGGACGACTCTTGATCACGTTCCTGCTGTGCCATGCTGGGGTTCTGCGCGAACCTCTGCTGTATCTCAGCCTCCACCTGAAGCAGCATCGTGCCCGGTACTACCAGCTGCTGGACGTCGTTCGGCGGCAGGGGGACTGGGAAGCCTGGCTCGCCTTCTTCCTGGAGGGAGTTCGGACGACCGCGGAGGGTGCGGTGGATACCGCCCAACGGCTGGCGGAGATGTTCCGACGCGACCGCGAGACCATCGAGACGAGGGGTCGCCGCGCCGGCTCGGCGCTACGGGTTCACGAGGCGATCAAGGCGCGTCCGATCCTGTCGATGCCGGAGATCTGCCGCGTCACCGGGCTGTCGTTTCCGGCCGCTTCCTCGGCCATGGAGCTGCTCATCGGGCTCGGCATCGCGCGCGAGCTCACCGGCAAGCGCCGCAACCGGTTGTTCGTGTACGGCCAGTATCTCGCGATTCTGAACGAGGGGACACAGCCACCTTGACGGTCGAGATTCGAGCCCTCCTTCGCGGACGGCGCCTTGCCGACGAGCACACGGAGATCCGCCGCCCGAGGCGACCCGGGCCGTCGATGCAGTCATGCGCTGGCGCATACTTCGCTTGACGAGAGCTTCGGCTCGTCCAGGATGCGCCGTGACGATGTGGGCGTCCCGAGGCTTCGCTGCGCGACCAGCCGCAGTGACGGA
>JBFMAS010000080.1:0-2907 GCA_040755575.1 Thermodesulfobacteriota bacterium | reverse complement strand
CAGCGCGTCCAGGATCACCAGGTCGCTCACGTCGCGCGCGTGGTCGTAGACGAAGGTCAAGAGCCAGCCCTCGCCCTCGCCCGGGCCGCCCGGCACGAAGAACGCCTCCGCGGCGTGCCGGTTCGGGCCCGGGTCCCAGATGCGCACGTCGCCCGTCCGGTAGTCGACCATCGCCGTGCCGACGAAGCTCAGCGTCAGCGGGTGGTCCTGGCTGTCGACGAACCAGCCGTAGCGGTGCGGGCGGCCGCTCACGCGCCGGTCGTGCGTCGGCAGCTCGAGCTCGCGCTCGGTCACCACCTGGTCGCGGAAGCGCAGCTCGTCGCCGCTCGTGTCGATCCGCCAGCGGTGCACGGCGAGCGGCGCCTCGCCGAAGCGCTCGCCGGCGAACATGTAGCCGTGCCGGCAGACGTCGAGCACGACCTCGTCGCCGTCCCGGTAGGCGTTGACCTCGTGGTAGACGTAGCAGTTGTCGATCTCGACCCAGCGGATCTCGCTGCCCTGGCCGCCGAGCGGCATCACGCCGATCCGCGCGCCGTACTCGGGCGTCCAGACGAACGGGTTGTCCGCGCCGGCGGCCGCGGCCGCGAGGTCGAACAGGACCGGCAGCTCCCAGAAGATCGCGTCGCGCTCGGTGATCGCGAACGAGTGGATCATCGTCGAGGCGGCGACGGGGATCTCGGTCGAGTGCACGATGCGGCCCGACGGGTCGGCGACGTGGTACGTCAGGTAGGGCGGGATGAACCAGTAGCCGAAGAAGTGCAGGTTGCCGGTCGCGGGATCGATCTTCGGGTGCGCGGTGAACGAGGTGTCGAGCCGTCCCTCGAGCTCCTGCACGCCGATCGTCGACAGGTCGCTCGGGTCGATCTCGTACGGCGCGCCGACCTCGCCCGACACCAGCAGCCGCCCGCCGTGCCAGACGCAGCTCACGTTCGCCTGGTGGTTGCCGCCCGTCGGCAGCGCGATGCCTTCCCCGAAGCCGCGGCCCTCGAGGTAGAACGGCGTGCGGACGTAGCGGTTGCGGTACCAGGCGGCGCGGCCGCGCTCGAGCCGCACGCCGTGCAGCATGCCGTCGCCGAAGAACCAGTGCGGCGAGTCGGCGCTCTGCGGGTTCGAGCCGTTGCGCACGTAGAGGCCGTCGAGCTCGGGCGGGATCGCGCCGCGCACCGGCAGGTCGAACGCGTCGAGCTCGTCCGCCACCGGCGCGAAGCTGCCCTGCAGCCAGAACGGGCGGCTCGGGTCGACGACCAGCGGCGTCGCCGTCTGCGCGCGGTCGCCGCAGGCGGCGATCAGCGAAGAGGGCAGGGCGAAGCCGGCCGCGAGCAGCGCCGAGCGCTGCAGAAGGCGCGGCGGCCGAGCGGGGCGGGGCGAACGGGCGTGCTCATGGCGGCTCCGGGGGCGTGCGAGACGGTGATCGGTGACGAGCGGCGATTGTCAGCGGGTCGAGATGCCGCCGTCAACCGGGATTACGGCGCCCGTGACGTAGGCCCCGGCGCGCGACGCGAGGTAGATCGCGATGCCCGCCATGTCCTCCGGCTCGCCGATGCGGCCGAGCGGGCACGAGGCGACGATCGCGTCGCGGAAGCGGTCGAGCGTCGCCGCCATCATCTTGCTCTCGAACGGCCCCGGCGCGACCGCGTTCACGGTGATCTTGCGGTCGGCGAGCTTCATCGCGAGCACGCGCGACATGTGGTGCACGGCGGCCTTGCTCGCCGAGTAGGCGTAGGTGTCGAGCAGCGGCACCTGGATGCCGTCGATCGAGCCGATGTTGATCACGCGCGCGGGGTCCTGCGCCGACGCCGCCTTCTCGAGCAGCGGCAGGCAGGCGACCGTCAGGTGGAACACGCCCTTGACGTTGAGCGCCAGCACCTTGTCCCAGGCGGAGTCGGGGTACTCGGCGAGCGGCGCGCCCCAGTTCGCGCCCGCGTTGTTGACCAGGACGTGCAGCGCGCTCTCGCGCTGCGCGAGCCGTGCGGCCAGGTCCTTGGCGCCGGCCTCGGTGCCGAGGTCGGCCTGCAGCGCGTGGCACTCGCCGTGCGCCGACAGCTCCTGGGCGACCTTCTCGCACTCCTCGCCCTTGCGCGACGCGACGTAGACCCGCGCGCCGTGCTCGACGAAGCCGCGCGCGATCATCAGCCCGATGCCACGCGAGCCGCCGGTGACGAGGGCGACCTTTCCTGCGATGGAGAACAGATCCTTCACGACAGTCCTTTCCCTTTCGTCAAGTCAAGCAAAGAGACATCGGCTGCTCGGTGCGCCGTCAGGGGCGCTCGACGAGCAGCGAGACGGCGCCGCCGCCGCCGAGGCAGAGCGTCGCGAGCCCGCGCCGCGCCCGCCGCGCGCGCAGCGCGTACAGCAGCGTGGTCAGCACGCGCGCGCCGCTCGCGCCGATCGGGTGGCCGAGCGCCACCGCGCCGCCGTGCACGTTGAAGCGGTCCTCGGGCACGCCGAGCTCCCTGCGGACCGCGCACGACGCCGTGGCGAAGGCCTCGTTGTGCTCGAGCAGGTCGACGTCCTCGATGCGCAGGCCGCTCTTGTCGAGCAGGCGGCGTACCGACGCGATCGGCGCCTCCATCACCCACTCGGGGCGGGTCGCCGCGCTGTCGTACGCGACGATGCGCGCGAGCGGCGCGATGCCGCGGCGCTCGGCCTCGCGCGCCGCCATGACGACGAGCGCGCTCGCGCCGTCGGAGATCTGCGACGCGTTGCCCGCGGTGACGACGCCGTCCTTGCGGAACGCAGCGCGCAGCCGTGCGAGCGCCTCGAGGGACGCGTCGCGCCGGATGCCCTCGTCGTTCGTCACGCGCGTCGGGCTCTCGCCGCGGCGCGCCCCCGGACGCTCGACCTCGACCGGCACGATCTCGTCGTCGAACAGACCGCCGTCGGCCGCCGCGGCGGCGTTGCGGTGCG
>JBFMAS010000079.1:0-5398 GCA_040755575.1 Thermodesulfobacteriota bacterium | reverse complement strand
GCGACGCCGCGCTGCGACGTACGCCGGCCGCTTCAAGCGCGCACGGAGCGGCCGCCGGCGGCACGCCGGCCCGGCAGCCGGAACGCGCCGGCACGCCGCAGACCGACGCCTGGCTTCGCACCGAGCGCCAGCGCTCGCTCGCCGGCACGATCACGCGCGCGGCGCGGCACGCGGGCGTCGACCCCGCGCTCTCGCTCGCCGTCGCGGTCGCCGAGTCGAGCCTCGACCCCACGGCGCGCAGCGCCGACGGTCTCAGCACCGGCACGTTCCAGGTCACGACGGCCACGGCGGCCGACATCCGCCGGCGCTTCGCGAGCGGCCGCCTCGAGCGCCCGCCGGGCGCGGACGACGTCGCGCTCGGCGTCGCGCACCTGCGCTACCTCGACGGCCTGTTCGCAGACGGCACGGCGCTCGGCGGCGCGCTGCGCACGGTGGCGGTCGACGATCCCGACGAGCGGACGCGCTTCGCGCTCGCGGCCTACAACGCGGGCGAGGGTCGCGTCGCGTCCGCGCAGCGGAGCGCCGCGGCGCTGCGCCGCGATCCCACGCGCTGGGACGGCATCCGCGCGTTCCTCCCCGAGACCACCCGCCGCTACGTCGACCGCGTGCTGCGCTACGCGGGCCGCGCGCCCCGCGCGCAGGCGGCGTGACGTGACCGGACGCACGAGGAGAAACGTGCCGCACCGACCGAGAGGAGACGACCATGATGCCATCGCGCACGCGACCCCCGGGGACGATCGCGGCGCTCGCGCTCGCGCTCGCCCTGGCGAGCCCGCAGCCGGCGCCGGCGCTCACCGCAGAGGAGGTGCTGAAGCTCAAGGAGGCGGGCGTCAGCGACGAGACCATCCAGCAGATGCTCGCCAACGAGCGCGCGCAGGCGGACCAGAGCGCCGCGACCGAGCAGATGCAGCAGCAGAAGTTCGCCAACGACCACATCGGCACGTGGACCACGAGCGACGGCCGCGTCGTCATGTCGACCGGGCGCGCCGACCCGCAGAAGGACGTGTTCGACCCGACGATCCCGCAGAGCGGCGGCGAGTACCCCATGAGCGTCTATCCCTACGTCTTCCCCGGCGCGCCCGGCCCGCCGGGGCCGGTGCTGGGTCCACACGGCCCGCTGCCGGGCGGCCTCGGCCCGCGCTGAGCACGCGCGGGCCGTCGCTGCCGGGTCGCGCACGCCTGCACGACGGGGCGCGCGTGGCGAACTTGCACGACGACATCCTCGGCCGCACGCAGGCCGGCGCTCGCGGATCCACGCGCGGGCGCGGCATTTCGCTTGCTGACCGCCTGCGCACATGGTGGTCACCATCCTGCTCGTTGCCGACGAGGACGCGGACGCGGTGGAGCCGGCGCGCGCGGTCGAGGTGTCGCGCACGGTCGACGTCCGGACCGACGGCCCGTCCTGGGAGGCGGAGCTCGTCGGCGCGATCGGCGACCACGCCCGCGACACCGCGCGCTGCCTGCTCGGCCAGCTCGGGGCACCGAGCGAGCTGCGCGACGACCGCTTCGTCCCGCTCGCGACGCTGCTCCCCGTGCTCGAAGCGATCCCCCGCCGCTAGCGCGCACCGGACGCGCCGCCGCACGCGCGCGCGCGCCTCATGCCGGCTCGGCCCCGTGTCGACAGGGGGCTGAGCATGTTCACCATCATCGGGCTCCTGATCGTCTTCGCCTCGGTCCTCGGCGGGTTCGCCATGGCGGGCGGCAACTTCGCCATCCTGATCCAGCCGAGCGAGCTGGTCGTGATCGGCGGCGCGGCGCTCGGTGCGCTGGTCGTGTCGGCGCCGGGCGCGATCCGCGGCCAGGTGCTGAGCGCGTTCCGCATGGCGTTCTCCGGCACCATGCCGACCAAGGACGACTACCTGCAGCTCCTCAAGCTCGAGTACGAGGTGTTCTCGTTCATCCGCAAGAACGGCGCGGTCGCGCTCGACGAGCACGTGGGCGACATGGAGAAGAGCGCGCTCTTCTCGAAGTACCCCTCGTTCCTCAGGAACCACCACGCGGCCGAGTTCTTCCGCGACGCGCTGAAGCAGATCGTCAACGGCACCGCGTCGCCCGAGGAGCTCGACCTGCTGCTCGACAACGAGCTCGAGACGCACCACGAGGAGGCGCACGTGCCGATCGGGCTGATCCGCACGACGAGCGACGCGCTGCCGGGCCTCGGCATCGTCGCCGCGGTGCTCGGCATCATCATCACCATGGGACACCTCGACGGCGGGCCCGAGGTGATCGGGCATCACGTCGCCGCGGCGCTGGTCGGGACCTTCCTCGGGATCCTGATGTCCTACGGGCTGCTCGCGCCGCTCGCGACGACGGTGGAGGTGCAGACCAACGTCAACACGCGGTATCTCCGCTGCATCAAGGAGGGCGTGATCGCGTCGCTGCGCGGCGCGGCACCGATCGTGGCGGTCGAGTTCGCGCGCAAGTCGATCTTCTCGACGACGCGCCCGACCAGCGACGAGACCGACGCGGCCTGCCGCGAAGTCAAGGCGGCGGGAGGCTGAGATGGCGGCCAAGCCCGGCGAAGCCGTCCGCATCGTCGTCCGCCGCAAGAAGGCCGCGCACGCGGCCCACCACGGCGGCGCCTGGAAGGTCGCCTACGCGGACTTCGTCACCGCGATGATGGCGCTGTTCATGGTGCTCTGGCTGCTGACGCAGGCGGACGTCAAGCTGCGCTCGCAGATCGCGCAGTACTTCCGCGACCCGGGCGTGCTGCCCGGCGGCTCGCTCGTCAGCCAGGACCAGAACGCCGCCCGCACGCGCGAGCCGAGCGTCGTCGAGAAGGACATCGTGCTGCTGCAGAGCAACGAGCTCAAGAAGAAGCAGGAGCGGCAGGAGCAGGAGGCGGCCGCCGAGCAGGAGCGGCTCGAGAGCCGCGCCAAGGCGCTCGAGCAGGCGATCGACAAGGCTGCGGCGGGCGACCCGGCGCTCGAGGCGCTGCGCGACCAGGTGATCGTCGAGGTGCGCAGCGCCGGGCTCAGCATCCAGGTGCTCGACAAGGCCGGGGATCGCACGCTGCTGTTCGACCTCTCCTCCTCCGAGCTCAAGCCGCCGCTCGTCCGCCTGCTGCAGAAGATCGCCGGCGTGCTCGGCGACCTGCCGAACCCGGTGCAGGTCGGAGGCCACACCGACAGCCGCCCGTACCCCGCGCAGTCGAGCAAGACCAACTGGGAGCTGTCGTTCGAGCGTGCCGACAAGGCGCGCCGCGTGCTCGAGTCGAGCGGGCTCAGGCCGCGGCAGGTGACGCGCGTGCTGGCCTACGCCGACTCGGAGCCGCTCGTGGCCGACCCGCTCGCCGACGAGAACCGCCGGCTGTCGATTCTCGCCGAGCGCACCGAGCCGCTGCCCGCGAGCGCCGGCAGCGGGGCGGTGGTGCTGCCGCCCGACCAGATCCCGGACCGTCCCGCCGTGCCGGCCGGCAGCGTGAAGTCCTGATGGACGCGGATCCCGTGCCGCAGCCGCGCGCCTCGAGCGATCCGACCGCCGCCGGCGACGCGCTCGGCGTCCTGCACGACGAGGTGGCGCGGCGGCTGCGCAGCGGCGCGGTCGACCTGCCCCTGCCGCCCCGCGTCGCGACCGAGGTGCTGTCCCTGACGCGCGACCAGGGTGCGGACGTCGCCCGCCTCGTGCGCCTCCTGCACCAGGACCCGGCGCTCGCCGGCCACGTGCTGCGGATCGCCAACTCGCCCGCCTACCTGCCGCGCACGCCGATCGTCTCGCTGCAGCAGGCGGTGACGCGTCTCGGGCTGCGCATGCTGTCCGAGATCGCGCTGATCGCCTCGGTGCAGAGCGGCGTCTTCCGCGTGCCGGGCCACGAGGCGGAGCTCGCGCGGATCTGGCGCCACGCCGTCGCCTCGGCGGCGTTCGGCCGCGAGATCGCGCGCCGGCTGCGCAGCAACGTCGAGAGCGCGTTCCTGTGCGGGCTCCTGCACACGATCGGCAAGCCGCTGGTCCTGCAGACGTCGGTCGCGGCGGCCCGCGACGGCGGCGGGCGTGCGCGGCCCGAGCACGTCGCCGCCCTCGTCGAGGCGCTGCACGTCGAGGGCGGCCTGCTGCTCGCCGCGAAGTGGTCGCTGCCGCTCGCGGTGCGCGACGCGATCGCCGGCTACGCCGGCTACGACACGGCAAACGGCTGCGGCCGCGAGCCGGTCATCACCGCGCTCGCCGACGCGCTCGCGAGCCATCTGCTCGCCGCGACGCTCGACGCGCCCGAGTCCCGGACGCACCGCGCATGGGCCGACCTCAACCTCTATCCGGAGGACGCCGACGCGCTGCTCGCACGCGCCGACGAGGTCGCGAGGCTGGTCGAGACGCTGGTGCTGTGACCATGAGCGCGCCGTACGACCTGATCGTGATCGGCAGCGGCCCGGCCGGCCAGAAGGCCGCCATCCAGGGCGCGAAGGCCGGTCGCCGCGTCGCGCTGGTCGAGCGCGAGGCGGCGATCGGCGGCGCCTGCGTGCATCGCGGGACGATCCCGAGCAAGACGCTGCGCGACGCGGCGCTGCGCGCGACCGCGCCCCGGCCCGGCTCCGAGCCGCCGGCGGAGGTCGAGGTCAAGAGCCTGACCTCGCGCCTCGATCAGGTCGTGCACGCGCACGCCGAGTACATGGCGCGCCAGCTCCTGCGCAACGGCGTCGATTGCGTCCACGGCAAGGCGAGCTTCGTCTCGCCGCACGAGCTCGCGGTGCGCTCCCTCGACGGCGCGCAGCGCTCGCTCACGGCGGGGGTCGTCGTCGTCGCGACCGGCTCGCGTCCGCGCGCACCGCGCGACGTGCCGGTCGACCACGAGAACGTGCTCGACAGCGATTCGATCCTGTCGATGATCTACCTGCCGCGCTCGCTCGCCGTGCTGGGCGGCGGCGTGATCGCGAGCGAGTACGCGTCGATCTTCGCGCGCCTCGGCGTCGAGGTGACGATGATCGACTCGGCGCCGCGGCCGCTGCGCTTCGTCGACGGCGAGGTCGTCGAGCGCTTCCTCGCGGGCTTCGCGGCGAACGGCGGCCGCTGGCTCGGCGAGCGCAGGGTCGCGTCGGTGCGCTGGGACGGGCTCGCGGCCGTGCACACGGTGCTCGCGGACGGCACGGCGATCGAGAGCGAGAAGGCGCTGGTCGCGCTCGGGCGCGAGGCGAACGTCGAGGGGCTCGGTCTCGACCGGGCGGGGATCGCGCTCGACGACCGCGGCCTCGTGCCGGTCGACGAGCACTGCCGCACGGCGCAGCCGCACGTCTACGCGGTCGGCGACGTGGTCGGTCCCCCCGCGCTCGCCGCGACCGCGATGGAGCAAGGGCGCCGCGCCGTGTGCCACGCCTTCGGCCTCGACCCCGGGCAGCCGCCGGAGCTGTCGCCGATCGGCATCTACACCATCCCCGAGATCGCGACCGTCGGCCTCGACGAGGTCGAG
>JBFMAS010000078.1:0-18511 GCA_040755575.1 Thermodesulfobacteriota bacterium | reverse complement strand
GTGAAGTCGTTCGGATCGAACCAGAAGCGAACGCGGTAGCGCGCCTCGGCGTCGGGGGTGTCGTCCTGCACCCACAGCCGTGCGGTGCCGTCGAGCACGGCCGCGAGCCCGCGCGCGCCGGCCATCGCGGCCGCCGGCGACGTGAGCAGATCCCCGCCGCCGTCGGCGCTCGAGCTCCAGGCCGCGAGCGTGGTGCCGTCGAAGTCGTCGCTGAAGATCGCGTCGCTCGGCGGAACGACGTCGCCGATCGTCAAGCCGAGGTCGTAGAGCTGCGCGGCGTTGCTCGTTCCGGGCAGGACGCGCACGAAGTAGGTCGCCGAGCCGCTCGGCAGCGCGACGTTCGCCAGCGTCTCGGCCTGGCCTGCCGCCTGCCCGCCGGCCGTGCCGAGCACGGTCTGACCGTCGGCGTCGAGCAGCTGCACGGCGAGGTCGCTCTGCGCGCGCGAGTCGTACGCCGTGCCCGCGCTGCAGGAGCCGGTCGAGCTCTGCGGCCCCTGCAGGTACGTCGAGCCGACCGGCGTGACCGTCACGGTCGCCTTCTTGCCCGGTCCGACGCGGAACAGGAAGTAGTCCACGTCGGCGTCGTCGTCGGCGCTCAGCCCCTGCACCGTGACGGTGCCGTTGCTCAGCGCGCCGAGGTCGGAGCCGCTCGACGTCTGGTCGTTGTGCTCGAGGTCGTCGCCGTACGCGCGGTTCGCCCCCAGCACGTCGTCGTGCTGCGGTCCGTCGAACGCGAGCGTCAGCGTCGGCTCCATCAGCTTCGTCTGGTTGACGGGGCAGTTGTGCGGCAGGCCGAGGCCGTGGCCGTGCTCGTGTGCGAGCGTGTTGCGCAGCCGCAGCGAGCCCGACCCGGTGTTGGTGAAGAAGGCGTCGCCCGTATCGAGCACCATGTCGCCGACGTTCGGGTAGTAGTTGTAGGCGAGCACGTTGTAGTTGCCGTCGATCGTGTGCCCGCCGATGCGGACGTCGCCGCGCACGCCGAGGACGCCCGAGTAGCTGAACATCGCGACCCCGTCGTCGGTCGGCTGGTAGACGTACGTCATGCCCGTGAGCTCGGCCCAGCGAGCGAACACCTGCTGGAAGATCGGCAGCCAGGCCGCCTCGCTGCCGTAGATCCCGTTCAGGTACGCGCGCAGATTGCTCGGCGCGGCGGGCTCGCCGAGCGCGCCCGCGATCGGCGTGCCGTCGGGGACGATGCTCCAGGTGAGCGTCGTCGGGTCGCCCTGCGCGAGCCCCCAGCCGTTGGTCGCGGTCGACGTCCAGCGTGCGCCGTCCTGGTACTGCGACGCGGCGACCGACAGCCCCGCGCTGCCGCGCGCGTTCTGCGACGGCCCGATGCCGAAGGCGCGCGCGTACTCCTCGACGAGCGCCCGGTCGGTGTGCGGCGCGAAGCACACGGCGGGCGGCCGCGTGGGAGCCGAGATGGTGGCCCCGCCGGCGTGCGCCCGCGTCGCGTGCGCGGCGAGCGCGAGAAGCGCGCAGGCTGCAAGCGCGCCGACGGGGAATCGGGAGAGAGTCATGTCGTCCGCAATGTCCGCGTGGCCCGGCACGTCCGGGCTGCCGGACGTGCGGGCCGGACGATGCACGGCCCGTGCCGCGGCCGCTCCGCGCCCGGGCCCGCGAGACACCGCCCATCCTCGGCGCGCGGGGTGCGCACGGATGCCGCCAGCGTCGAGATCGTGACGGGGCGTCGAGCCCGCGTCCCGCGCGTTGCTGCGTCAGAGCAAATTCGGTCACGCGCGGGGCGGTGCGGGCCAGGGGCGCCCCGCGGACCCCGTGCGCGGTCCGCCGTCAGAGCCAGCGGCGAATGCGGAACAGCAGCAGCATCGCGGCTGCGGTGACGACCATGATGGCGAAGATCCACCAGAACTGCGCGCTCTCCCCGCCGGGGTAGGCCGGCAGCGGCACGTTCATCCCCCACATCCCGGTCAGCACCGTGAGCGGCATGAAGATGGTCGCGATCACCGTCAGCACCTTCATCACCTGGTTCAGGCGGTTCGAGACGCTCGCCAGGTGCGCGTCGAGCAGGCTCGACAGCCGGTCGTGGAACAGCATCGACTCGTCGGTGAGGCGTACGAGGTGGTCGTAGACGTCGCGGAAGCGGTACGACACCTGCTCGCCGATGAGGTCGAACTCGCGCCGGGCGAGGCGGCTCACCACGTCGCGCTGCGGCAGCACCACGTGTCGCATCGCGGCGACGTCGCGCTTCAGCGTCAGGATGTCCCTGGCGAGGTTGCGGTGCGGGTTCTCGAATACCTCCTGCTCGACCTGGTCGAGCTTCTCGTTGAGCTTCTCGACCTCCGGACCGTAGTTGTCGACCATCGTGTCGACGATGCGGTGCAGCAGGGCAGCCGGACCTTCGTTCAGCACCTGCGAGTTGCGCTGGCAGACCTCGCGCAGGTGCGCGATCGAGCGCGACGTGCCGTCGTGCACCGTCACGAGGAAGTTGCGGCCGAGGAAGAAGTCGGTGTCGTGCGTCGCGAAGCGGTGCTTCGACGCCTGGAAGTCGATGCCGTGCAGGATGACGTAGAGGCAGTCGCCGTAGGTCTCGACCTTCGGGTGGTGGACCTCCATCAGCGCATCCTCGATCGCGAGCTCGTGGAAGTGGAAGACGTCGCGTAGGATGCGCGCCTCCTCCTCCGTCGGCGACGCGAGGTCCACCCAGACGCTCGCCACGCTGTCGGCACGCAGCCATGCCGGATCGATCATCGTCGCCTTGCGCACCTGGCCCTGCAGGCTGACGAAGACCGCGAGCATCAGAGCTTGACCCGTCCGGCGACGATGTCGTCGTAGAGCTCGGGCGAAAGCGGCACGAGCGCCCCCTTCGCGTCGTCGCGGAACCAGAGCGGGTCCTCGATCGCGCGGGGATCGAAGCCCTCGGCCTGCAGGCGCGTCTTGCGGTTCTTGAAGTTGCCCGTCACGTCTAGCTGCTTCGCCGCGCGGACGAAGAGCGGCCGCGCGTACGCCGGCAGGACGCGCGCCGCGTACGCGTGGAACGTCGCGGGATCGAAGGTCGTGCCGTCCGCCGCCACCACGAGCGCCATGCCTGCGCGCCCGTCGGTGCCCGGGACCTGCACGCCGTAGACCGCCGTCTCGTGCACGCCCGGCGACTGGTTCAGCAGGTGCTCGACCTCCATGGTGGCGACGTTCTCTCCCTTCCAGCGGAAGGTGTCCCCGATGCGGTCGACGAAGTAGTAGTACGACGCGCGGTCGCGCCGCAGCAGGTCGCCCGTGCGCAGGTAGACGTCGCCCTTCTCGAAGCAGTCGCGCACCAGCTTGCGCTCGTTGTCCGCCGGATCGGCGTAGCCGTCGAAGGCCATCGGGTTCGCCTTCGAGACGCGGCTCAGGAGCTCGCCCGCCTCGCCGACCTCGCACTCGATCAGGAAGCCGTCCGGACCGCGCTCGAGCTCGCCCCGTGCGAGGTCGTAGCGTGCGAGCTTGAGCTGCTCGTGCTGGAACGGGGCGCAGCGGCCGCACGAGCCGACCCGTCCGCGCCGGTTCTGCAGGCTGACGTTGCCCTCGGTCTGGCCGTAGGAGTCGATGATGCGCTCGATGCCGAAGCGGTTCTTGAACTCGAGCCAGATGTCGGGTCGCAGGCCGGGGCCGGTCGCGAGCCGGATGCGGTGCTCACGGTCGCGCGGCGTCGGGGGCGTGCGCAGCAGGTAGCGGCACAGCTCGCCGACGTAGCAGAACACGGTCGCACCGTGGCGGCGCACGTCCGGGAGGAACTCGCTCGCGCTGAACTTCCGTCGCGACGCGAAGCACGCGCCGACGTGGAAGGCCGGAGCGAAGCCGACGAAGTTCGCGTAGCCGTGGTAGAGCGGCGTCGGCGCGTAGGAGCAGTCGTCCGGCGTCAAGCCGAGCAGGATCGCGAGCGAGTTGCCGCCGGCGGTGAAGCGCGCGTGCCGGACGATCGCCGGCTTCGGGAAGCCGGTCGTGCCCGACGTGTAGACGTAGAGGAAGACGTCCGGGATCTTGACGTCGGGGATGTCGATCTCGTCGTCGGAGGCCGCGTCGAGCGCCTCGGGGAGCGAGAGGAACAGCGAGCCCTCGGCGACCAGGTCCGGCACGTCCGCGAGCACGTGCAGGTCGCGCAGGCCGTCGAGCAGCGGCAGCATCGCGCGCGCGCACGGCCGGTCGACGAGCGCCACGCGCGCGCGCGAGGCGCGGTGCACGTGGGCGAGGGCCTCGCCCTCGAGATGGGTGTTGATCAGCGCGCCGACGGCGCCGAGCTTCGCGCACGCCCCCTGCGCCATCAGCATGGCGGGCGAGTTCTCCATCATGACGTTGACGACGTCGCCCTTGCGGACCCCGCGTGCCTGCAGCACGTGCGCGTAGCGGTTCACGCCGGCGTTGAACTCGCCGAACGTGACCTGCTCGCTCTCGAAGCGAAGGGCGATGCGGTCGGGCACCTTCTCGGCCTGCGTCCGGCAGACGTAGCCCATCGTCGCGAACGCGCCCTGGCCCGCACCCTCGAGCGCGCGCTTGACGCGCAGGAGCTGCGGCAGCTCGATCAGGTCCTCGATCAGCGTCGCGAGGCGGGAGAGCGCGTCCATGAGCGTCCAAGATCTAGCAGCGATCCGGGGGAGCGTTCCATCGCTCGGCGGTGGACAGCCCGGGCGCCGCGATGTACTGGGTGCAAGGCGTCGAGCCGGGGGGCGAGGGCGGCCGGCGCATCTAAAGGGCGTTGCCGAAGGGCGAGAGAGGACTACCGGGCCGCGGCGCGGCGCGCGGCCAGCGCGCGAGCGCCGCGCTGTGGTTGATCGTGCTGATCGGGCTCAGCGCGGGCGCCGTGGCCGTGGTGACGGTCGGCGTGCGGCGCGCTCCGCGTCCGAACCTGGTCCTCGTGGTGGTGGACGCCCTGCGGCGCGACCACGTCGGCGTGTACAACTACCCGCGTCCGGTGACGCCCTTCCTGGACGACATCGCCCAGCGCGGCGTCGTGTTCGACAACGCGTGGTCGCACGCGCCGCAAACGTTGAACTCGACGGCGGCGCTGCTCACGGGGCAGGTCTCTCCGCTGCTCGTCCGCCGCAACGCAAGGCCAGAGGAGATGTGGACGGTGTTCCGCCTCGCCGATCAAAACGTGACCCTGGCGGAGATGCTCGCGGCTGCCGGATACGACACGCTGGGCATCTTCACCAACCCGCACCACGCGCCGGAATCCACGTTCGCCCAGGGCATGCGCCTGCACCGTTATCTGCCTGGAACGTCCGCGGCGCACGGGCACGCGCTGGCCGAGGAGGTGAACTCGACGGCGCTGAGCCTCATCGGGGAACTCGATCCGAGCCGGCCGTTCTTCGCGTACGTCCACTACATGGACGTCCACAACCCGTATCTTCCACCGGAGGATCAGGCCCGCCTCTTCGTGACGGTGCAGGGACGCGACATGTACAGGAACGGCAAGGTCGACGACGCTACGGCGCCGCGACCGCGCGACCTTCGCTACATGATCGACAACTACGACGCGTGCATCCGTTACGTCGACGAGAGCCTGCGCGACCTGTTCGCGATGTTCGATATCGCGTCGCACGGACGCAACACGATCTTCGTCGTCACGTCGGACCACGGAGACGAATTTATGGAGCACGGCGGGCTCGGCCACGGGCATACGGTGTACCAGGAGCTGCTTCGTGTGCCGCTCATCATGCACGGAGGAAGCGTGCCCGGTGGCTTGCGTGTTCAAAACATGGCGCGCGGCATCGACGTCCTGCCGACGCTCGCCGAGCTCGCTGGCCTCGAGCCCTCAACTTCCAGCGAAGGCCTCAGCCTGATCCCGCTCATTGGCGCTGCGGACTCGCGCGGGGGCGGCGCATCGGCGTCCCGCGCCACGACGCGGGAGGACCCGCGAGGCGAGCCAGTCTTCAACTTTGCGTGGTTCTCGGGCTTGCGCAGCATTGCTAGCGAGGACTTCCACATGCCGCTCAACGAGGAGCGCGTTCTGGAGCTGTACGACGTACGCAGTGACGCCTACGATCGTCGGAACGTTGCCGCGGCGCATCCAAAAGTTGTCCGAAGGATGCGTCTCAAGATGCATGCCTACGAGCGGCATTTGCGGAACGTGCACAGGGCATCCCAGGCGCTAGGCGAGGACGCGCGGGCTCTCGACCACCGGACCGTCGAGCAGCTCCGCATGCTCGGCTACGTCCAGTGACATTCCGCCCGTCCGGCGCTGCCATGCCGAGGAAGAGCCGGTGCGCGCAACTGGGTGATGGAGAATACGGCTCAGCGCTTCTCTGGCGATCGTCGCTGCCGCGGGTGGCCTGCGACGTGGTCCGCAACGGTCGAAGAATGCTGGCGGAGCGGCGCGGTTGCCGTCCGCAGCGTGCCCGGCCAGCGCGCTCACGCTTCTCGATCGCAGTGCCGGCGATCGCGATGTCTCCAGCCCGTTCCTCGGCGAGGAGCTCGATGAGTGTGCCGCTCGGCGGAGATCCTTGCCGGTCTTGCGGGCATGGTGGCGGCCCGACTGGCCGCAACCAGCGGCTCTGCAACGCGAAGCGCCCCTTGCGGCACTCGAACGAGGCTCCGTGCACGCTTGATGAGTGCCGCGGCTCGATGAAGCGGAACGCGCCGATCGGCAGCGGCAACTACGTCGGCGTGCGGAAGCCCGGCAGGCTCGCGCGCCGCGCCGCCTGGACGAGGCGGTAGCCGTACCAGACGGGCGCGTGGAACCAGCGGGGCGGCTCCTCCCAGCCCTCGACCGGCACGCGCAGCTTCGACAGGTCGGTCTTCTTCGCGCACAGGAAGGCGCGCCGCAGCCCGACCTCGTAGCGCCGCGAGCCGACGTAGCTGCGGAACTGCGGCCGCAGGGTGACCGCCTTGTAGCCGAGCGTCGACACCATGTCGCGGATCGCTTCCTTGGTGGGCGAGCTGACGAGCTCGTACTCCATCGTCGCGCGTGGATCGTTCGTGCTTTCTTGACGGTAGCGCACGAACGAGCCCGGCAGGCGGATGATGCCCGTGTCGATGATCAGGATGTCGGAGTTGACGCGCGAGATGAGCTCGATCAGGCCCATCGGCTTCGCGATGTGGTACATCAGCCCGAAGCAGAAGACGATGTCGAACGGCGCCCACGGGCCGAGGTCGAACTCGTACAGGTTGCCCTGGGCAAAGTGGTAGCGGCTCTTGTCGATGCCCTTCACGTCGAAGACGAAGTTCGCCTGATCGACGTGCATCTGACGTCCGTCGACGCCGAGCACGAAGTCCGCGCCCGCCTCCGCGGCGTTGAGCGACCAGAACCCTGCGTTGCAGCCGAGGTCGAGGACGCGCTTGCCCTTGAAGGATCCCCCGAGCAGGTCGACGACGGGATCGAAGAAGTAGCGCTTGCGCTCCGCGTGACGGATGATCCACTTCTCGCGGAAGATCGGCGTCAAATTCCCCGCGAGATCGAACTGGTAGTGCCAGCGCGGGAAGCTCGCGATCTTCTGGCGGATCTGTTCCTGGTCCATGGAGAAGTCCTCTCTGGGGACGGCGGCGGGAGCTGGGCGGGGCACAACGGGAATGATCGGACCGGCGCCGTGCGAACTTAACCAACGGCTGCCTGGAAAGGAAGCGAGGTTTCGGGATGGCGGAGTACGACTACGACCTGTTCACCATCGGGGCCGGGTCGGGTGGGGTCCGCGCGAGCCGCATGGCGGCGGTCTACGGCGCTCGCGTCGCGGTCGCGGAGGACAAGCGCCTCGGCGGGACGTGCGTCAACGTCGGCTGCATCCCGAAGAAGCTCCTGGTCTATGCGTCCCACTACGGTGGCGACTTCCGTGACGCGGCCGCCTACGGCTGGACGGTCGGCGAGACGAGCTTCGACTGGGCGACCCTGATCGCCAACAAGGACCGCGAGATCGCCCGGCTGAACGGCGTCTATGGCGACATCCTGACGAGGCACGGGGTGGAGATCCTCGACGGGCGGGCGCGGGTCCTCGACCCGCACACGGTCGAGGTCGCCGGCCGGCGCATCACCGCGCGCTACGTCCTGGTCGCGACGGGCTCGATCCCCTTCGTGCCGTCGGGGCCGGGCTGCGAGCTGACGATCACCTCGAACGAGGTCTTCTTCCTGCCCGAGCAGCCGCGCCGCGTGCTGATCGTCGGCGGCGGGTACATCGCGGTCGAGTTCGCCTGCATCCTGCACGGCATGGGCTCGCACGTCGTGCAGGTCTACCGCGGCGAGCTCTTCCTGCGCGGCTTCGACGACGACGTGCGCTGCGTCCTCGCCGAGGAGATGCGCAAGCAGGGCATCGACCTGCGCTTCGGCGCGCAGCTCTCATCGATCGAGCGCCGTCGCGGCGGCGCGCTGTGCGCGACCCTCGCCGACGGCAGCGTGCTCGAGGTCGACCAGGTGCTGATGGCGACCGGCCGCGTGCCGAACACGCGCGGCCTCGGCCTCGAGGAGGCCGGCGTCGAGGTCGACCCGGACGGCGCGGTGCTGGTCGACGAGTACTCGTGCTCGTCCGTGCCGAGCATCTACGCGGTCGGCGACGTCACGGACCGGATCAACTTGACGCCGGTCGCGATCCACGAGGGCGCCGCCGTCGCGGCGACGTTGTTCGGCGGCAAGCCCACCAAGCCCGACCACCGCAACGTGCCGTCGGCCGTGTTCAGCAACCCGAACGTCGGCACGGTCGGCATGACCGAGGCCGAGGCGCGCGCCGAGCTCGGCGAGGTGACGGTCTTCCGCACCCGCTTCCGGCCGCTCAAGCACACGCTGACCGGCCGCGACGAGACGACGATGATGAAGCTGCTCGTCGACCCGCGGACCGACCGGGTCGTCGGCTGCCACATGGTCGGGCCGGAGGCGGGCGAGATCATCCAGGGCTTCGCGGTGGCGCTGAAGTGCGGCGCGACCAAGGCGCAGCTCGACGCGACCATCGGCATCCATCCGACCGCGGCCGAGGAGTTCGTCACCATGCGCGACCCGCTGCCGCCCCGGGCGCTGGCCGAGAGCGAGTGACGCCGCGATCGTCCGTCGTTCCCCGAACGCCGTCGCCGCTTCTGAAGCCGGGTAGGCCGCCGACGACTCGCGATCGATCGTGGTGCCGAAGACGTCGCGCGCGACGTGCCGGGCAACGCGGACGGCCGGTACACGCGCGCTCGGGTCAGGGGATGGAGTTGTCCTTCGCCTTGCACTTCGCGGCGCTGATGCCCTCGATGTGCGTGACGGTCGACCCGAACTGCGCGACGACCTCGTCGAGGGTGCCGCCGCTGAGCGACGGCAGCGGCAGGACGATGTAGTCGTTGAAGGCGACCGTTTCGCGCATCGACACGAGGTGCAGGCGGAGCACCGTTCCGTCGGAAGACGTACAGCCCGTGCCCGTGGTGACGCTGACGTTCGCGAACGACGGCAGGTAAACGCCGTTCCACGCCCTGCACTTCCCCTTGCCCGGAATCGTGAAGCCCCTGCCGACGTAGCGGGTGCTGTCGGCCGGGTTCACGGTGATGCAGAGATCGGCCGCGAACGCCGTGCCGCCGACGACGCCGAGAGCGAGAGCGAGGAGGGCCGCGAGTCGAGGCTTGCGCATGCGAGCACCCTCGCGCCGGCGTCGCGACCAAATCAAGCGGTGATTCGATTCGGCGAGGTCTCGTCGAGTCGCTCACCGACGCGGGCGGGCGTCGCGGCGGAGTGCTCGCGCGCGAGAGCGCGGCGCGGCTCAAGGGAGTCGATTGCATATGATTCAGATGAATCGTATGCATTAGGCATGAGAACGACCGTCGACCTGCCGGACGAGCTGCTCGAGGAGGCGCGGCGCCTGTGGAACTTCCGTACCAAGCAGGAGACGCTGACCGCGGGCCTCGAGGAGCTCGTGCGCAAGGCACATCGCGAGGCGCTGCGGGGCCTCGCCGGGAAGGTCGATCTCGAGCTCGACCTCTCCCGCTCGCGCCGCCGCGCGGGCAAGCGGTGACCTCGGTCCTGGTCGACAGCTCCGTCTGGATCGACTTCTTTCGTGGCAGGGCTCCGGCGGTCGCGCGCGTCGACGCGCTGCTCGCGGACGATCGCGCGGCCACCACGGAGATGATCGCCGCGGAGGTGCCGCCGTCGCCGGGTCGAAGTCGAATTCGTAGGGTTCCGCGTCGACCGTCGCCATGGCGTCCTTCTCCTCGGGTCGAGGCCGGATGCGGGCGAAACTGGGGCCTCCTGGCAGGGGCGCGCGCCGCTTTCTCCCACCTGGGCGGGGACGACGTCGGGTGCATACGATACTCCGGTCGCACGCCGCCAGAAAGAGACGCCGCCGCCGAACGGACGGCGATCCGGGAATGAGGGACCGAGCCCGGCCAGAGTGGCGATCGGATTCTCGCGGAAGCGGGTCGCGGCGTCGGCGGCCAAGGGTCGCCTATCCGCCGCCCATCCGCCGGATCACCGGCAGGACGCGGCGGCGCGCGCCGTTGCGGCACGGCGCGAAGCCGACGACCCCGTTCTCCACGTCGAACATCACGTCGTAGCGGAAGAAGGGAACGAGCCCGAGGTTCACGTAGCCCTCGTCGTTGTCCTTGACGTCGACCTTGTTCACGCCGGAGGCTCGCCCGGCGAGGAACGCGAGGTCGAGGTCGCCGTCGTCGCCCGGCGCGACCACCGAGACGTAGGTCGCGGGCGCGAGCGTGCCGTTCTTCACGAGCCTCGGATCGACCTTCAGATCCGTCGACTCGCCGATCGTGGTGGTCGGCGCGCCCGTGTCGAGCAGCGTGCCCGAGGTGAAGCCCTGCACGACGCCGCGGCGCGAGAGCTCGTA
Organism: Thermodesulfobacteriota bacterium; assembly: GCA_040755575.1. Taxonomy (GTDB): domain Bacteria; phylum Desulfobacterota; class Binatia; order UBA12015; family UBA12015; genus DATCMB01. The sequence continues at coordinate 7,793 of JBFMAS010000078.1, read as the reverse complement.
GTCGGCGACGATGATCTGCTGCGCGTACGTCGGCAGCCCGCTCACTGGAAACGTCTCGCCGGTACCGGGCTGCATCGCGACGCGTGTCCGGAAGCGCGCGCGGTTCGCGTCGGTGAGTCCGATGATCAGGCGCGGTCCGCCGCGGCGCTCGCAGCCCAGCTCGACGATGAAGCCGCTCGACAGGTTGCCCGGCAGCTGCGGCAGCAGCGACGCGAGGCCGTCCTTGAAGCGCAGGTCGCCGCCGAAGTCGCCGAAGAACGCGCCGTAGAGCGGCGGCTTGCCCTCCGCGACGTCTCGGTTCCAGAGCGAGTCCTTCTGCGAGCCGAGGGGGCCGCCGTAGCCGTCGGTGATGCGCGCGACGTCGAGCTCGGCCTCGACGTCGCCGTGGTCGGACGGGATCGCGACCTTGGTACGCACCTTGTCGGCGACGTACGTCACGCCGCTCGCGTAGCTCTGCACGATGGGGCCGTCCGGCAGCGGCTCGTACGACGGCCACCACGCGTCGTTGCCGGCCGCGTAGAAGCCCGACGCTCCGGTGTCGAACTCGTAGAGCCGCTTCGGTCCGCCGCCGAGGCGGATCTCGATGCCGATCTTGCTCCCGCCGTTCGAGAGCGGCACCACGTGCAGCGGTACCGAGACGGACTCGGGCGGCTCTGCGGCATCCGCTGCGGCCGCGCATCCGAACAGGACCGCGGCCGCGATCACGGCCAGGATACGGCGCTCCCTCGACGACATCATGCCCGGTTCATCGGCCGACACGGGGCCGACCGCTACACGCCCCGGGTCCCCGGGAGGCGGGACGGCGGTGCCGTCTATCGGCTCGCAGCGTGACAGGCACCTAGCCGGATCATTCATGAGTCGTCGTACCATCCGGGGTGCTCGCGCGGGAAACGGTAGCGGGCGGAGGCCCGATGACCGGGCGTCACGTCATTCGGTCTGGATCGACTCTTTGGGCGGCGTTTATCGCGCCTATCCGCCTCGCGCGCGAGGATCTCCACGGTGAGGTCCTCCGGCACCCAGGTGCCGACGAGCTCGTCCGCCGCAGCCGGTCCTGCGAGGGTCGCGAGCGCCGCGAGCATGACGATCGCTAGATGAGAGATCTTCAGTGCCTCGCGTTGGTAAAGAATCGCTTGCGAGAGCCGCCGCTTCTGCGCGTGACCGGTCGACACCTGCTGCGAACCCTGGGCGACGAAGAGATCGGTACGTTCGTGCCCGCAGCGTTGCCTCCTCGCAAGCCGCCGCTCGTGGGGTCCGGTGAACGGGCTGCTCTGCTCGGCCGCGCCGAGGTCACCACCGCCCGGGACATGCTCGTGCTCGTCACCGCGGATCGGCAGCGTGTGCTCGCCGCCTCGCGCGGCTGCGTGACGTCGAACAGCCGGTCGTCGAACCGGTCGGCGAGCCGGAGGCCGACGACGGCCTGGAAGGATGGCGTCCGTGCCGTCTGCGACGTCCGGTAGGCGAGAAGCGGATCGTCGGGCGCACCCCGCGGATCCGTCGCCCGTGCGACGGCGAAGACGAGGACGGCTGCCACGCCCAGGACGGCAACCACAGCAAAGAGCGGTGCGCGACTGCTCATCCGCCGCATGAGATCGGCGGAACACCGCTCGCGAAAGCTCGTTGCCTCTCCGGATGAGGACGTTAGGAAGAAGGCGTGCTTGGAGGCGCCGCGGGGGTATCGAGCCCGGGGCGCGATGCAGATGCGATGACCGAGAGGAGAACACCCTCCGACGAGGAGCTCGTGCAGCGCCTCGCACACCTGCCGGTCGAGCGCGACACGGCCCAGCACTACCGCGGCTACCTGCGCCGCGAGCTGGTGATGAACCGCTGCGTCGACTGCGGCCGGTGGCACCATCCGATGCGGCCCATGTGCCCAGCCTGCTGGTCGTGGAACGTGGTCGCGACGGCGGTGAGCGGCCGCGGTACCGTGCACCTCTTCACCGCGCTGCACCAGGGCCCGCCCGCGGACGGTGTCGACTACGCGAAGGCGCCCCACCCCGTCGTCACCGTCGAGCTCGCCGAGCAGGTGGGGCTCCGCTTCACCGGCACGATGACCGGTTGCGCGCTCGAGGAGATCCGGATCGGCATGCCGGTCGAGCTCGCGTGGATCGAGCGCACTGCTCGACCATCCGGAGCTGCTCGCGACGACGGCGGTCGAGGAGTTCATCCGCTGGGTGTCGCCGGTGCTCAACATGCGGCGCACGGCCGTGGTCGACCACGAGCTGCACGGCCGGAGCATCCGCGCGGGCGACGAGCTGCTCCTGCTCTACGGATCGGCGAACCGCGATCCGCGCGCGTTCGACGCCCCCATCAGCTCGACGTGACGCGGCCGAGCAACCGCCACGTCGCCTTCGGCTTCGGCACGCACTTCTGCCTCGGCGCGCAGCTCGCCCGGCTCGAGCTCCGCGTCCTGTTCGAGGAGCTGCTGCGGCGCATTCCCGACTGGGAGCTGGCCGACGAGGCGGAGCCGAGGATCGTGCCGGCGACGTTCGCGCGCGCGTACGACCGCGTCCGCATTCGCTTCGCGCCGAGGTCATCCGAGTAGGGCGTCGCAACGCGATGACGGAGCTCTTTGTCGGCTGGGACGTCGCGCCTGGAACCGCGATCGAAACCGTGACAGTCGGGACGCGCTGTGCGCCATCGAGGAGCGGGGAGGAGTTCCAGCAACCGTCGGCAGATCGTGGCGCGACAACCTTCGAGGCTTGCTCGTCATTCCACTCGCCTTTCCCCAAGCCGTTGCGCATGCCATGGAGTGGCGACCCATGCCGCTCGTCTACCTGCCCGATCTCGAAGCTCCGTTCCTCTGGGGAGCTGATCGCGTACCGCATGTGCTGCTCGAGCCTGGTCGCGCCGGCGAGCCGTTGACGGCACCGCTCGTCACGCCGGAGGGACGGCGCGACACGACGGGAGTCAAGCTCCCGCTCCTCGACACGATGGCCGCCCTCGCGCGTTTGCCGGCGGGCGACGTCGAAACGCTCCCAGCGTCCGTCGCGGTCTGGGCGCTCGGCAGCAAGCTCGCGCTCGAGCTCGTCGCCCGCGAGCGCGTCGTGCCGACCATCACCCGTCAGGGCGGAAGGATCGAGGCGCGCTGGGCGGCGGCGCTCTCGGCGAGCGAGGACGCGGCCCGTGTCTCCGCGCTCGCGAAGGCGATGCCACCTGCGTCGCACGCAGTTCCGGTCACGAACGGACGCGAGCTCGAGGTGTGGGCTCCGGATGCCCTGCTGCGCGCGTACCTCGACGCGGTCGTCGACGCGCTGGTCCGTGCGGCACAAGGCGGCCCCGAGCTGCCCGCCGCGCAGACCTCGCGTCGCCGGCGTGCCGTTACGGCGACGCCACGCGCGTGGGACGACCGCTGGTGCTCGGCGCTCCGAGGGCAGCAGCGCGGCTTCGACACGCTCGGATTCGCCGAACGCTCCGTCGTCGATGATCTCGAGCGCTGGAGCGAGCCCGCGCTCGGCGCCCGCGACCGCCTGCGGGCATGCTTCCGGCTCGAGCTGCCGCAGGCCGATCGCGACCCGTTGGTGCTGCGCTTCCTGTTGCAGTCTCCCGACGATCCGAGCCTGCTCGTTCCGGCTTCGGATGTGTGGCGGACCAAGGGACGAAGCCTCGAGAGGCTCGGACGCGCCTTCCGCGACCCGCAGGAGTCGCTGCTCGAGGCGCTCGGACGGGCATGCCGGCTCTTCCCGCCGATCGCCCCCTCGCTCGAGGACGCGCGCCCCGAAGCGGCGCTGCTCGATCCGGCCACGGCGTGGAGGTTTCTGTCCGAGGGCGCCGCCGTGCTGGCGGAGGCGGGCTTCGGCGTCATCGTACCGGGTGAGCTCACCGCCGCGGGGCAGCGACGGCTGCGGCTGCGCATGCGCGTCGGCGGCGGTTCGAAGGTGGCGGGCGTCGTCGCCGGCGCCGCCGGCCTCGGCCTCGACGAGCTGCTCGCCGTCGACTGGGAGGCCGTGATCGGCGACCAAGCCTTGACGGCCGCCGAGCTCGCTGCGCTCGCCCGACAGAAGGCGCCGCTCGTGCGCTTTCGTGGCGCGTGGGTCGCGATCGATCCGAGCGAGCTCGGAGACATCCAGAGGCGCCTTGCGACCGGGCCCTCGCACCTGACGATGCGCCAGGCGGTGCAGGCCGCGCTCGTGGGCGAGACGAGGCATGGTGAGCTCTCGGTCGCGGTCACCGCGGCCGGCGCGCTCGCGGAGCTGATCGAGCGGCTTCGTCAAGGGAGCTCGAACGGCCTCCGTGCCCCGGCCGCCTTGCGGGCGACGCTACGCCCCTACCAGGAGCGCGGCTTGCACTGGCTCGCGACCATGGCTCGGCTCGGTCTCGGCGCGTGCCTCGCCGACGACATGGGGCTCGGCAAGACGATCCAGCTCCTCGCCTTCCTCCTGCATCGCCTCGAGGCGGCCTCGCGCGATCACCGCCCGGCGCTGCTCGTTGCTCCCACCTCGGTCATCGGCAACTGGGAGCGCGAGATCGAGCGCTTCGCGCCATCGCTGCGCATCACACCGCACTACGGTACGGAGCGGGCCCGGACGGCCGGGGACTTCCCGGGCGAGCCCGGCTCCGTCGTTCTGACGACGTACGGTCTCTTGCGCCGCGACCTCGATCTGCTCTCGAGCATCGACTGGTCCGTGGTCGCGCTCGACGAGGCACAGAACATCAAGAACGCCGCGTCGGCGACGGCGCGTGCCGCGCGCGCGGTGCGCGCGAGCCATCGCTTCGCGCTCACCGGCACGCCGGTCGAGAACCGCCTCGCCGAGCTGTGGTCGATCGTTGAGTTCACGAATCCGGGCCTGCTGGGCCCGCTCGAGACGTTCCGTCGCGAGCTCGCGCTGCCGATCGAGCGCTACGGCAACGACGAGGCGGCAAGCCGCCTGCGGCGCATCGTGGGCCCGTTCATCCTGCGCCGGCTCAAGAGCGACCCGGCGATCATCCGGGACCTGCCGAAGAAGAACGAGATGAAGGTCGTGTGCACGCTCACCCGCGAGCAGGCGACGCTCTACAAGGCCGTCGTGGACGAGGAGATGCGGCGTATCGAGCAGGCCGACGGCATCGAGCGCAGGGGCCGGGTGCTGGCGCTGCTCTCGTTCACCAAGCAGATCTGCAACCATCCGGCACACTACCTGGGCGAGACGGGTCCCTTGCCCCGGCGCTCCGGGAAGCTCTCGCGCTTGACCGAGATGCTCGAGGAAGCGATCGCCGCGGGTGACAAGGCTCTGGTGTTCACGCAGTTTCGCGAGATGGGCGACAAGCTCGCCGCCCATCTCGATACGACCCTCGGCTGCGAGGTCGTCTTCCTGCACGGCGGCACGGCGAAGAAGGCACGCGACGAGATGGTGCGCCGCTTCCAGGAGGAGCCACGCGGCCCGCGCGTCTTCGTCCTCTCGGTCAAGGCGGGCGGCACCGGCCTCAACCTGACCGCGGCGAATCACGTCTTCCACTACGACCGCTGGTGGAACCCGGCGGTGGAGGACCAGGCGACCGACCGCGCCTACCGCATCGGCCAGAAGCGCGCGGTTCAGGTGCACAAGCTCATCTGTGCGGGAACCGTCGAGGAGAAGGTCGACCGCCTGCTCGAGCAGAAGCGCGAGCTCGCGTCGAAGGTCGTGGGCACGGGCGAGCAGTGGATCACCGAGCTCGGCACGCGCGAGCTGCGCGACCTGCTCGCGCTGTCGGAGGGGAGCGCGGCGATCGCCGATGAGAGCGACGACGAGGCGGCGATGATCGCCCCGAAGTCGAGGCGCGCGGCAGCGAGCCGCGCGGCCGAGGCACGCGCATGAGCCGCTGGGACCACTTCGGCTGGTACACGCGGACGCCGAAGAAGCCGCCGCCCGAGCACGGCGTCAAGGTGAAGAAGGCGGGAAGCACGTGGTGGGGCCAGCGCTGGATCGAGGCGCTTCAAGACGTCCTGCGCGGCGACTCCGCTCGCCTCGCCCGCGGGCGAAGCTACGCGCGTGCGGGCCGCACGCACGATCTCGTCGCGAAAGCAGGCAAGGTCGCAGCGAAGGTCACGGGCTCGCGCGCCACACCTTACGACGTCACCATCGCGCTCGCGCAGCTCGGCGAGCCGACGTGGCAGAAGGCGATCGCCGGCATGGCGGCCAAGGCGCAGTTCTCCGCCGAGCTCCTCGCGGGGCGCATGCCGCACGAGATCGACGAGGTCTTCCGCGCCGCGGGCACGAGCCTGTTCCCGACACGACGGGCGGACCTCACGACGAGCTGCTCGTGTCCCGACTGGGGGGATCCCTGCAAGCACGTCGCGGCCACGCACTACGTGCTGGGTGAGGCGCTCGATCGCGATCCGTTCCTGCTCTTCGAGCTGCGCGGCAAGAGCAAGGACCAGGTGCTCGATGCGCTGCGGGCGGCTCGCGTAGGAAGCGTCGAGCCCGCGTCGTCGCCGCGGTCGAAGAAGAGCGCGGCGAAGACGGTGAATCGCGATGCCAACCCACCCGAGATCGCGAGCGTCGTTCTCGGCAAGGTGAAGGCATCCAACTACGACAGGCCGCGCGAGGCGCTGCCCTCGCTGCACTTCTCATTCGACGAGCCGGCTACTCACGGAGCCGTGCTGCGCCAGCTCGGGGCACCCGCCACATGGGGCGGCAAGGCGAGCCCCGCGGAGCTTCTCGCGCCGCTGGTTCGCGCTGCGGCCGAGACGGCTCGGCGGCTCGCGATGGCCGAGGCGTGTGAGGCAGGCGACGATCGCGTGGACGCGCAGCCCTTGGTTCCGGCCGGGCGCCAAGCGCCGCGCGGAAGCGTTGCGGCAACGGCTCCGCGGCGAGACCGACGCTCTTCGCCGTCGGCGCGAAGCGGCCGTTCGGATCGGTCACCATCCGCGTAGCCCCGACGTTGCCCCTCGCGCAAAGCTGAGATATCCGCGATTGAAGGTTGACGATGGCGGGGAGGGCCGGTCGAAAGACGCGCGCGGAGCCGAAGCAGCCCGGCGAGGCTCGGAGCTACTCCCATCCCGAGGCGAAGACGCTCCTACGGCCGGACGTCGGAACGCAAGCGCAGTTCCGAAAGAAGCGACGCCCACAGAAATACCGCTACGACTCGTCGCTGTCACCGGCGCTCGACTGGGACGGCCAGAATCCGGCTCGCGAGGTCGGGGAGTGGCTCCTCGCGGCGATCGAGGAGGCGGCGCGGCTGCCGGCGCCGCACGAGTTCCCGGAGCCGCGCCGCATGTCCTACCTCGGTGCCGAGATCGAGGTCCGCGGCCTCCGTGACGCGGTCGAGCACCTCCGCCGTCTCAGCGAGCCCTTCCTCGACTGGGCCGGCAAGGCGGAGCGGCTCTCGTTCGACGTCCCCACCCTGCCGCTCTTCGTGCACGAACGCCTCTCGACCAAGGCGATCCTCGAGACCTTGCGGGGGCATCGGCGCGACCGGCAGCTTTCGATGCTCGACCTCTTCGCCGACCCGCAGCACCCGATCCACGATCAGGTCCTGCGGGCGTACGAGCACCCGGAGCCCTGGGTCAACCGCCTGATCCTCGGCGATTCGCTGGTCGTGATGAACTCTCTGCTGCACTACGAGAGCCTCGGCGGCCAGGTCCAGATGGTCTACATGGATCCGCCCTACGGCGTGCGGTTCGGCTCGAACTTCCAGCCCTTCGTGCGCAAGCGCGACGTCTCTCACAACGACGACCAGGACATGACCCGCGAGCCGGAGATGGTGAAGGCGTACCGGGACACCTGGGAGCTCGGGCTACACTCATACTTGACGTATCTTCGGGATCGCCTGCTCCTCTGCCGGGAGCTGCTCGCGCCGAGCGGCAGCATCTTCGTGCAGATCTCGGATGAGAATCT
>JBFMAS010000077.1:0-7462 GCA_040755575.1 Thermodesulfobacteriota bacterium | reverse complement strand
TGCACGTCGGCGACTCGCTGCGCGAGGACGTCGGCGGCGCGACCGCCGCCGGGCTGCGCGCGGTCTGGCTCGACCGTAGCGGCGCCGGCGCGGACGTCCCGGGCGCGCCCGGCGCGACGCGGGTCGCCCGGATCACGCGCCTCGCCGACGTCCTGCCGCTCGCTCAGCCCAGCACGTAGTCGCGCTGCACGACGATCTCGATCTCGTCCACGGCCGACGCGCCGCGGTTGCGCACGTGCGCCGACCACTGCGGGTGGGCGCGCAGCGCCTCGAATACGGCGCGCACGACGCCCGGCTTCACCCGCTGCTCCCACTCGAGGAGGTGGCCGCGCTCGTCGAAGTCGTCGTCCTCGAGCAGCGCGTCCGGGACGTCGGCGCGCACGCTGAAGCGCAGAAGAAAGATCGCTTCGTCACTTTGCATTGACACCTCGCGCGAGGCGGTGCCGCGAACGGCGCGCCCAACCTCGACAGGTCGATCCCCCTCCGATATACCCGCCCGGATGCTGAATCGGGACAGGGCGGCCCGCGCTCTCGTGTTTCTCCTGCTCGGCGTCAGCGTCGCGCTGTCGGGCTGTCCGAGCGGCGAGAGCCGCGACATCCCGCCCGCGCCGACCGCAGCTCCCGGCGGCAGCGCGATCTTCGTCTACGTCGCGCAGGCGCGCGATCCAGTGCTCGGCGTGAACGGCGGCGCGGTGAGCGTCTACCGCCTCGGCTCGGACGGCTTCCTGCCCGGGTCGCCCGAAGCGTCGGTCACCGTGGTGAACCCGCGCCGGCTGATGCGCCACCCGGAGCTGCCCGTGCTCTACGTCGCGAGCTCGAGCCAGGTGTTCGCCTTCGACATCACCGGCGGCGCGCTCGTGTCGCTGTGCGGGCCCGACGGCGGGCTCGCGCCGCCGTGCGCGACCGAGCCCGTGCCGGGCTCGAACCCGCTCGACATGACGTTTTTGCGCAACGACGCGGGCGCGTACCTGCTCTACGTCGTCGAGCAGGGCGGCGGCCAGGACCTCGACACCCCGACGCGCCTCGCGGCCTACGAGCTCGGGCCGAACGGCGAGCTGCCCGCCCTGCCGAGCTCGCAGGCGGTCACGCCGGACGCGACCGCCTACCAGGGCGCCGCGATCACGCCGCAGTTCGCCTACGTCGGCGACGTCGGGCTCTCGCAGATCGTGCGTTTTCCGCTGCAGGTCGACGGCAACCTGCCCGACGTTCCCCCGACGCCGTCGCCGCTCGTCCCGACGCCGGTGCCGACGCCGTCGCCGGTCGAGCCGACGCCGTCGCCGGTGCCGTCGCCGAGCCCGACCGCGTTCCGCGCGTTCGCGCCGGGCAAGATCATCCAGGCGATGGCGCAGCCCGTCGCGGGCGAGTTCATCGACGTGCTGTACGTCGTGCAGCAGTCGCGCCGGCGCATCGGCGCGAACCCCATCGACGCGTTCGGCAACCTCGGCGAGGACCCGTCGAGCGAGTCCAACACGCGCGGCATCTACAACTCGATCCTGGTCGACGGCTTCTCGTCGCCGACGCGCATCTACGGCGCCGCGTTCCAGAACGGCCAGGTCGACTCGTTCGCGCTCGACGCGAACGGCAACATCATCGACGACACGCTGAGCGCGACCTTCGCCAACACCTCGTCCTACCCGACCGGGCTCGCGCTGCTCGAGTTCACGCCCGAGGGCGGCAGCCCGACGCGCACGCTGTTCGTCTCGGTGGGCGGCTTCGACCGCGTCGACGCGTACGCCGTCAACGCGGACGGCACGCTCGCCGAGCGGCCGTTCTCGAGCACGCAGCCGATCACGGGCACCTTCCCGGCCGACGTGCTGGTCTACGTCGCGGCGCCCTAGGCCGCGACGACGGCGACCGGCGGCACACCGCCGCACGGCGAACGCGCCGCCGCGCGTGCCTCCCGACCATACTTGATGCCCGACGCGAGAGGTGATCTGCATTGCGTCGAAGGGAGGCCTCATGAAGCTTCGCACCCTCGGATCGTGTGCCGCCGCGGTTGCCTGCATCCTCTCCGTGTCGGTGGCGCGCGCGGAGATGCCGTGCGCCGCGGACATCGCCACGCTGTGCAAGGACGTTCCCGCGGGCGGCGGCCGGATCCAGGCCTGCCTCGAGGAGAACGAGGCGAAGGTATCGTCCGCCTGCCGCGCGAAGATCGACAGCCTGGCCGGCGAGGTGAAGCTCGCGGCGGTCGTCTGCCGCTGGGACATCGGCCGCCTGTGCTCGGACGTCGTTCCCGGAAAGGGACAGCTCGCGTCGTGCCTCGAGCGGCACGAGGACGACCTGTCGCCCGAGTGCAGGAAGCAGCTCGCCGACATGAAGAAGTAGGCGAGCCTTCGAGCGACCGGGCTCGCTTCACCCGGCCGCGCGGCGCGTGGCCGTCCGACCCTCGTCCGCCGCGTTCCGGCCCGTCCCCGGGCACGCGCCGCGCGGTGGCACGCTCGTTCACGAGCCTTCGCGGTCGGGCTCCGGAGGCGGCGGAGGACCGTCCGGGCGCTCGACGCCCCCGGCGGGGCCGTACGTCAGCGCACGACCGAGCACCTCGAAGGGTGCGACGAAGAGATAGTAGAGGCCGTAGCGCAGGACGAGCCCGACGGCGTAGAACGGCGCGAAGAGGATCTTCGCCCCCGTGGAGAGCGGCGGCGGCGGAGGCGGCGCCTCGACCACGACCGGCGGCGGTCCCGGCGGGTAGGCGTACGGCGGTGGGTACGCATATGGCGGCGGGCCCGGGTACGGCGGCGGAGGCGGCGGTGGCCGGCCGGGCCAGCCCCGTGGTGGCGGGGCTTCGTCGTCTCCCCCGCGCTGAGCGCGCGCAGCCGGGGCAAGCGCCAGCCCGACCGCGACGAGCGCGACGGTGAGCCGGCGTGTGCGATGTCCGGTCATGGAACCAGCGATGGCGCGGCATCGCGCCAAGGGATGCCGCCCTGCCCGCGATCGTGCGCGGGCTTCGTCGTGGAAACAAGCGAGCACGGCGAGGGTGGCGCAGAGACCACGGGCTCGCGTCGCGACCGCTCACCGGCGACCGGACAATGCCGCGCGCCTCCGTGCCGGGCGGCCGCGCTCCGTGACGCTCAGCGCCCGCCGCTCACGTCGAGCAGCGCGCCGGTGCAGTACGACGCCTCGCCCGACGCGAGCCACACGATCGCGTGCGCGACCTCGTCCGGCGTGCCCGGACGCCGCATCGGCAGCGTCGGCGCGAGCCGCTCCGCCCGGCCGGGGTCGCCGCCGCTCGCATGGATCTCGGTGGTGATGATCCCGGGGCGGACCGCGTTGACGCGCACGCCCTCCGCCGCGACCTCGCGCGCGAGCCCGAGGGTGAACGTGTCGACCGCCGCCTTCGAGGCCGCGTAGTCGACGTACTCGCCGGGCGATCCGTGGCACGCCGCCGCGGAGGAGACGTTGACGATGGCGCCACCCGCGCCGCCGCGGCGCGTCGACATGCGCCGCACGGCGGCGGCGGCGCACAGCATGCTGCCGATCACGTTGGTGCGGAACATGCGCAGCAGCCGTCGCTCGTCCATCTCGTCGACGCGCGCCTTGCAGTCGACCACGCCGGCGCTGTTGACCAGCGCCCCCGGCGTGCCGAGCCCGGCGTCGACCGCGGCGAACAGCCGCGCGACCTCGTCCTCACGGCCGACGTCCGCCTGCACGGCGATCGCGGTCCCGCCGGCCGCGGCGATCTCCGCGACGACGTCGTGCGCGGCCCGCGCGTCGCGCAGGTAATTGACGGCGACGGCCCAGCCGCGCGCCGCGGCGAGCCGCGCGGTCGCGGCGCCGATGCCGCGGCCGCCGCCGGTCACGATCATGACGGGCTGCACGTCGGCCTTCGCCGCCGTGGTCGCTTGAGCATCGCGATCCTCCGCCGTGCGACGAGCTCCGCCGCCTGCCCGCTGCGGCACGCGCTCGCGCGGGGACGGTGTACCGCGACCCGCGCCGCCCGTCGAGCGCCGCGCTGCGGCGGCGGCGAGCGGCTGGGCGAGCGAGCGGAGCTTCGTGCGCCGGGCGCGGTCAGCCGGCGTCGAACGTGACCGTGGGGTCGATGTAGGCCATGTCGTGCAGCGCGGTGTTCGTCGGACGCTTGCCCGCGCGGACGCCGAACACGATCTGGTCGCCGGCGAGCACCTGGACGTTCTGCCGCCGCATGTTGCGCTGGCGTACGGGCTTCCAGCGCGCGGCGAGGTGCTTCGACCACAGCGTCAAGACCGACGAGCCGCGGACGAGGAGGACGTCCCCGACGGCGCCGTCCCCGAGGGTCGACTCGAGCCACATGGAGCCCGAGATCTCGACCGTGCCGTTGCCGGGCGCGGTCCAGACGATCGCACCGCCCTTCGTCGGGCTCGGCCAGGCGCCGTTCGAGAAGCCGCCCGGCGCGGTGACGCCGCCGGCCGTCTCGGCGCCGACGTAGCCCGGGTACGACGAGCCCGCCCGATCCGGCGGTGAGGGGCCCGGCGTCACGAGCGCGACGAGCCCCGCGCCCGTCTGGGCGAGGTCGTAGCTCGCATACGACCACGGGGGCGCGCCGGCGCCGGCGCCGAAGAGATCGGACGCCGCGTAGTGGAACGAGCGCGTCGCGGGGGCGGGCTGTGCGGCGAGGTCGATCTCCCACAGCGACAGGAACTGCGCGCGCCCGGGGAAGCGTCCCGTCGAGACGTAGATCCGCTGCGGGTAGCGCGGGTCGGTGTAGCCGGTGTGCCAGTGCGTGTGCGCGCACAGCCCGCACCCGAGGATCTCCGTCTCGTCGTTCCAGCCGCCGACCAGCGCCGCCGGCGAGCTGCCCGGGATGCGCGCGGTGCGGGCGCACATCTTCGTCATCGCGTCGCAGGCGTAGATCATCATGTGACGTCCGACGTACGCGTTGTAGGCGATGGTCGGCCCACCGAACGACTGGACGACGGCAATCGGCACCGCCGAGCTCTCGCTGTCGCCCCAGGTGGCGCCGTTCCAGTACTCGTACGAGTCGCGCGAGGTGACGAAGCGCTCGTCCACCCGGGCGACGAAGAGCTGCCCGCCCGTCCCGATGTGGAAGACGTAGATCCGGTCCGCGATCTTGAGCGGGCTCAGGTAGTACTTCCATGCCGCGTCCCCACCGACGCGCACGGGTCCCAGCTCCTTGGTGGACGGGCTGGTGAGCTGGCCGAGCCCGATGCCGTAGGTCACGGGCCGGTTCGGACCGCAGTCCGGCAGCCGGAACAGGACCCCGTAGAAGAAGTACAGCTTCGAGTCCGCCTCGAAGACGCCGTTCGGCCAGATGGTGCACTCGCCGTGCGCGACGTCCGGGATGAGCACCGGCAAGGCATCGCGGCCGGTCGTCGTGCGCAGCTTGACGGTGACGCAGTCGTCGGCGCGAAGATCGCCGGTGCGTCCGATCGAGCCCGCCCTGAAGCCCAGCGGCTCGTCGGGCGGGTGCGGGAGCCCGTCGCCGTTGCCGTCGATCCACGAGTCGCCCAGCGACCAGTACGCCGCCCTGCCGTAGACGAAGCTGAAGCCGCCGTCGAAGCCGAGCACCTTCTGCTTGTTGCCCGAGCGCGGGATGCGGCAGACGAGGCGGGCGCGGGACGCGTACACCTCGTCGAAGGCTTCCTGGGCGTGTGCCCGGTTCGGGGCGATGGCGGACGCGAGCCCGAGCCCGGCCGCGAGCGCGGCAAACGCCGCGGCCGCGGCTCGCGCGAATCCTCGCGGGACGTGCCGAGGGATCGCCGGGTGCAGGGCGTCGAGGGGCGGGTGCAGGGTGCGGGCTGGCATGGTGGGTCCGTCCTATGTCTCGCCGATGTCTCGCGACGACGTTTCGCCGGGTCGAGGCTCGTGCATGTCGCGGCTCGGCGTCGCGACGGCCGCGGCAGCGCGAGCGCACCCCCTATGCGGCGGAGCGGCCGTCGTCAACGAAATCTTGTGCTGTACGCACCGCATGGATGAAGGGGAGCGTCGGCGCCCGCAATAGGCCCGGAAAACGGCTCGTCTTGGTTTCCGGACCTCGGCCTCCCAACGGGGCGGTCACAGCTCGGCGACGCTGCTCGCGCCGGAGGGAACTCTCATGCGCTCTCGATTCTCCGCATCCTCGTTCCGCGCCGCGTCGGTCGCCGGCCTGGTTCACGTGCTCGTCGCGAGCGCTGCGCTCGCTGCGCCGGGCGCGCTGGTCCAGCTCGACGGCACGGACGGCTGCATCAGCGAGGACGGCAGCGGCGGGGAGTGCGCCCCCGGACGAGGGCTCGCGGGCGCGCTCGACGTCGCCGTGAGCCCGGACGGCAAGGGCGTCTACGTCGCGTCGTTCTCGGACGGCGCCGTGGCGACGCTGTCGCGCAACACGAGCAGCGCCGCCGGCCCGATCGGTCGCCTCACGCAGCCCGCCGGACCGGAAGGCTGCGTCAGCGAGACCGGCAGCAACGGCCTGTGCACCGACGGCAAGGCGCTCGGCCAGGCCTTCGCTCTCGCCGTGAGCGCCGACCGGAAGAGCGTCTACGTCGCCGGCTCGAGCGTCGACGGAGTCGCCGCGTTCGCGCGCGACGGCGAGACCAACGTCCTGACGCAGCTCGCCGGCAGCGACGGCTGCGTGAGCGAGGACGGCAGCGGCGGGGAGTGCGTCGACGGCAAGGCGCTCGACCGCCCCGTCGGCCTGACGGTCGCGCGAGACGGCAAGCACGTCTACGCGACGGCGAACTTCACCGCGTCGCTGGCCGTGCTCGCGCGCGACAAGGGCAAGGGGCCGTCGCTCGGCGCGCTCGCGCCGCTCGACGGCCCCGCCGGCTGCCTGAGCGTGACGGGCAGCGAGGGCGAGTGCACCCAGGCGCCGCTCCTCTCCGGCGCGATCGGCATGAAGACGAGCCCGGACGGGCGTCATCTCTACATCGCCTCGCAGGGCGCGCACGCCGTCCTCGCGTTCAAGCGCGATCCGAGGAGCGGCGCGCTGCGCCCGCTCGAGGGCACGGCGGCGTGCGTCAGCGACAACGGCAGCAACGGCGCCTGCGTCGACGGCCGGGCGCTGCTCGGGGCGCGCGGGGTCGCGATCAGCCGCGACGGCCGCAACGTGTACGTCGCGTCCGAGAGCCACAGCACGGTCGCGGTCTTCTCGCGCAACCCGGAAGACGGGCGAGCTGACGCAGCTTCCCGGCACCGACGGCTGCGTCGGCGAGAGCTCGCTCGGCGGCGCGTGCGCCGACGGCAAGGCGCTGATCGGCGCGCGCGGCATCGCCGTCAGCCGCGACGGCCGCCACGTCTACGTCGGCTCGGCCTCGAGCAACGCCGTCGCCGTGTTCGCGCGCGACCGGAAGACCGGCGCCCTGACGCAGCTCCCCGGCACCGACGGCTGCGTCAGCGAGGACGGCACGAACGGCGAGTGCGCCGACGGCAAGGCCCTGCTCAACGCCGGCGCCGTCGCCGTGAGCGACGACGGCAAGTCCGTCTACGTGGCGTCGTTCCAGAGCGGCGCCGTCGCGGTCTTCGCGCGACAGCGCAGGTAACGACGGAGCCA
>JBFMAS010000076.1:0-3505 GCA_040755575.1 Thermodesulfobacteriota bacterium | reverse complement strand
CACCGGCGTCGCGACCAGCTCGCCCGCGCGCGCCGGCGCGAGCAGCTCCCGCACGCGCTCGATGTCCTGCACGTCGCGGTCGAGCCACAGCGCGTACGCGTCGGACGGCAGGATCACCGGCATGCGATCGTGGATCGGGCGCACGAGCTCGTTCGGCTCGGTGGTGAGGATGGTGCACGACTCGATGCGGCGTCCGTCCTTGGCCGTCCAGCGCTCCCACAGGCCGGCGAACGCGAGCGGCCGCGCGTCGGCGCGGTGCAGCCAGAACGGCTGCTTCCGGCCGCGCTTGTCGGCGGTCGCCTGCCACTCGTAGAAGCCGTCCGCGGGCACCAGGCAGCGCCGCTCGCGCAGCGCCTCGCGGAACGCGGGGCTGGTCGCCGCCGTCTCGGCGCGCGCGTTGATCATCCGCGCCGCGGGCCCCGGCTCCTTCGCGAACCACGGCACGAGGCCCCACCGCAGCATGTCGAGCGAGCGCTTCTCCTCGCCGCGCCGGAAGCGGACCACCGGCACGTCCTGCCCCGGGCAGACGTTGTAGCGCGGTGCGAGCTCGATCGGCTCGTCGACGCCGAACGCTTCCGCGATGACCTGCGCGGGCGAGGTGATCGTGTAGCGGCCGCACATGGGTGGTGCAGTAGCACGCGGGATGTGACATGACCTCGGGGATGAAGCGCCCGCCGTTCCAACCGGGCCTCGCCCGCCTGTCCGACAAGATCCACGCGTACCTGCAGCCCGACGGCGGTCTCGGGCTGTCGAACGCCGGCCTCATCGGCGGCGCACGCGACGCGCTCCTGGTCGACACGCTGTTCGACCTCGCGCACACGCGCTGCATGCTCGACGAGATCGCGCGCCGGGTGACGAGCGACATCGGGCGCGTCGTCAACACGCACCACAACGGCGATCACTGCTGGGGCAACCAGCTCGTGCCGGGCGCGGAGATCATCGGCCATCGCCGCTGCGCCGAGCTCATGCGCTCGCTGCCGCCGGACTCGCTGCAGCGCCTGAAGCTCGCACCCGACACGGTGCCCGGAGCGCGCGCCCTGCGCGAAGGGCTCGAGCGCTTCGACTTCAGCGGCATCGAGATCACGCCGCCGACGACCTTCGTCCCCGACGACGGCATGCAGCTCGAGGTCGACGGGCTCGCGGTCGACCTGCTCTACGTCGGCCCGGCGCACACCGCGGGCGACGTCGTCGTGCACGTGCCGAGCGAGGGCATCGTCTTCACGGGCGACGTCGTCTTCCGGCTGTGCGCGCCGATCGGCTGGGAGGGCACGTTCGCGCGCTGGACCTGGGTGCTCGAGCGCATCGCGGCGCTCGATGCGGACACGCTCGTGCCGGGTCACGGTCCGGTGTGCGGCAAGGAAGGCGCGCTCGAGATGCGCGACTACCTGGTTTACGTCCGCGAGGAGAGCCGGCGCCACTTCGACGCCGGGCGCACCGTCGAGGATGCGGCGGCCCGGATCGACCTCGGCCCGTACGCCGGCTGGCTCGAGTCCGAGCGCCTCGTGTTCAACGTCGACCGCGCCTACCGCGAGCTTCGCGGCGAGCCGTACGACAAGCCGGTCGACTTCGTGCGCCTGATGGCGGCGGCCACGGACCTGCGCGAGCGCCACCGCGCCGCGGGCGCGGCGGCCGCAGCGCCGGCCCGCTAGCTGCCCGCCATTCCGATCGGACCGCATGCTTGACAGGCGGTGACGGAAGTGGAAACGCGGTCCGTCATGCGGCTCGGCCTCGCCCTCTGCGTGGCCGTCCTGGCGACGGTCGCCTCCGGTGCGCTCGCGCAGCAGAACGGCCCCGACCTCGAGCTCGACGTGGGGCAGATGCGCTCCTCCGCCCGCATCGTGACCGGCATCTACCATCCGCCCGGCCGCGCGCCGCAGCTCGACGCCACCATCCCGGTGTCGGGCACCTGCGTGCTGCACCCCGACGAGAACTGCGTCGGCGGGCCCGGCATCCGCAAGCTGCTGCGCTTCGACGTGCTGGTGCACAACCGGGGCGACGAGGACCTGGTGGTCGGCAGCCCGAACGAGCGCCCCGACCTGTTCGTCTACAGCGCCTGCCACCGCCACTACCACTTCCGTGACGCCGCGCTGTACGAGCTGCTCGACGCGTCGGGCGCGGTGGTGAAGACGGGACGCAAGCAGGGCTTCTGCATCGAGGACACGCTGCCGTCGAGCGACGGCCCGGCGCCGCCCAAGCGCTACGACTGCAAGTTCCAGGGCGTCCAGGTCGGCTGGGCCGACTGGTACCCGTCGGTGCTCGACTGCCAGTGGATCGACGTCACCGACCTGCCGGCGGGCGACTACGTGCTGCACGTGTTCTGGAACCCCAACCGGCGGATGCCGGAGACGCGCATCGACAACAACGAGGGCTCCGTCCCGATCACCATCCCGGCGCCGAGCGACCCGGCGCCGGTGGTCGACGAGATCCGCAACCCGAGCGCGACGACGACGGCACGCACCGGACAGGTGCTCGAAGTCGAGTGGTCGGCGCACGACGACGCCGGCGTCGTCACGCAGGAGGTCTGGCTGTCGACCGACGACGGCGCCACCTGGCAGCAGCTCGTCGGCGACGTGCCCGGCGAGCGCTCGAGCTTCCGCTGGCTCGTGCCGGCGCGCGTCGCCTCGCCGAACGCGCGCCTGCGCGTCGTGGCGCGTGACGCGTCGGTGCAGCGCGGCGAGCTCACGTCGGAGCGCTTCCGCATCGTGCGCTCGCGGCCGAAGCGGCTGCCGACGCAGACGGCGAACTAGGATGAAGGCCGTGCAGCAGACGACGACCGAGAGCACGCGCGCAGCATCCCGGCGGCGATGGACGGCGGCGGTGCGGCTGCCCGTGCCGGGGATGGCGCTAATGCTCCTGCTCGCCTTGCCGGCGCGTGCGGCCTCGTTCCTCGAGCAGGTGGAGCGCGGCAGGGCGGCCGTGCGCGCGAGCGCGACCGCGGCGTCGGGCGATGCGGCGGCGCGCGCTGCCGCGCTCGACGAAGCCGTGCGGACCGGCGGCGGCGGCTCGGCCGCCTTCGCGCTCGGCGCCTCGCTCGCGGCGCTCGATCTCGACCTCGAGGGCGACCCGGCCAGCACGCGTCGCGGCGACCGCGCGGCGGTCGAGCGTCAGGTGCGCACGCTGCTGCGTGCCCAGGCGGAGAGCGGCATCGGCAACCGCGCGCTCTGCCTGCTCAGCGGGCGCTCGAACCCGCGCTCGCTCGAAGCCCAGGTCCGTCTCGTCGAGCCGCGCTGGACGTGCGGGTCCAAGGAGCACGACCACTGAGCCTGATTTGACTCGCCTCGGGCCGTCAGGCGAATCTCGTCCGTGCGCTGCGGTCGCTGTGCCACCGAGCTGATCCCCGGCAAGCGCTTCTGCCATGCCTGCGGCGCACCGGCGGCGAGCGCCTGCCCGGGCTGCGGCGCCCTGACCGACGCGAGCTACCGCTTCTGCCCCGACTGCGGCCATGCGCTCGCCGAGCCGGCGGGCGGCGACGCGGACGCTCCGGCGGCCGGGCGCGCCGAGAGCG
>JBFMAS010000075.1:0-11769 GCA_040755575.1 Thermodesulfobacteriota bacterium | reverse complement strand
CGCCGCCTCGCGCGCCGCGTGCTTCGAGCCGAAGGCGCGGATGTGCTCCGGACGGGGGCCGATGAAGCGGATCTTGTCGGCGGCGAGCCGCTCGGCGAACGCCGCGTTCTCGCTGAGGAAGCCGTAGCCCGGGTGCACGGCGTCGGCGTTCGTCGCACGGCAGGCGGCGACGATGCGCTCGACGTCGAGGTAGCTCTGCGCGACGGGCGGCGGGCCGACGCACACAGCCTCACCAGCGAGCGCGACGTGGCGCGCGTGCCGGTCGGCCTCCGAGTAGACGGCGACGCTCGCGACGCCGAGGCGGTCGAGCGTGCGCACGATCCGGCACGCGATCGCGCCCCGGTTGGCGATCAGGACCTTCGCGAGCATCAGGCGGCGGGCGGGAAGATCAGCACCTCGATCGGCGTCGGGTTCCAGGCGTTGCACGGGTTGTTGAGCTGCGGGCAGTTCGAGATCAGCGCGATCACGTCCATCGCAGCGACCAGCTCGACGTACTTGCCGGGGCCCGACACGCCGTCGGCGAAGGTCAGCCCGCCGTCCGGCGTGATCGGCACGTTCATGAAGAAGTTGATGTTGTGCGCGATGTCGCGCTTGGTGAGACCGAAGCGGTCGTTCTCCGCGACGGCGAGCAGCCACGAGTCGCGGCACGCGTGCATGGTCTTCCTGTCGAGCGCGTAGCGGACCGTGTTGGACTCCGTCGCGCACGCGCCGCCGAGCGTGTCGTGGCGGCCCACCGTGTCGGCGACGATCTCGAGCAGCACGTTGCCGCCGGTCGAGAGCAGCCTGGTGCCCACGCCGAGGTAGACGTTGCGCTGCGCGCGGATGGTGTCGACCGCGCTGTAGCGGTCGGCGGGATCGGCGGCCGAGTAGAAGAGCGTATCCGCCGCCTGGTTGCCTTCGAGGTCGACGATGCGCAGCGCCTCGCCGGAGCGCACGACGTGCATCCAGTAGTCGCCGGCGGGGACGACCTCGCGGTAGGTCGCGGTCGCCGGGTCGCGGTCGCTCTCCTTCAGCATGAGACGCCTCCACGGGGCGACAGCAGGTGGTAGATGCGGTTGTTCTCGAAGCCGCGCTCGTTCTCCGGCCGCGAGCGGCGCGCGACGTCGTCGTCCGCGACCGGCGCGGCGACGCGCAGCTCGCAGCGCACCGGCCGGCGCGGGTACTCGGGCGACGGGTCGAGCGGGTGCGGGCAGGTGTGGAAGAGCACCAGCGTGTCCATCTCGAAGCGCAGCTCGACCCGGTCGCCGGCCCTCGAGTTGCCCGGGACGAAGGTCATGCTGCCGTCGTCCGCGACCGCGACCTTGCTGAACCAGTTGACGTTCGCCGCCAGGTCGCGCCGGCCGAGCCCGTACTTGCCGCCCTCGACGAGGAAGCTGTCGTAGCCGGCGACGGTCCAGTCGTTGCGGTGCTCCTGGTAGGACCGCAGGCCCCAGCGCTCGGCGACGATTGCGCGGGTGGAGGTGCCGCACGCCGTGTCGTGCCAGCCGACGCTGTCCTCGACGATCGAGCACAAGACGCGGCCCATGTCGGAGTACAGGCAGTTGCCGCGCGTCAGCTTGAAGGTGTGCTGGCACTTCAGCGTGTCGGGCGCGTTGTAGCGCTCGAGCAGGTTCGCCGGGTTGTAGAGCAGCATCCCGACGTTCGCGCCGCCGGCGACGTCGACCAGGCGCAGCAGCGTGCCGCGCCGCAGCACGAACGACCAGTGCTTGCCGCCCGGGAACTCCTCCGCGTGAAGCAGCTCGCCGGGCTGCGCCGCTCGCGGTTCGCTCGTCGTCTCCACCTGGGCATCCTCCGATCGTAATTCGTTGCTTGCCGTGGATGCCGGTGGGCCGCACGGGGGTCCACCGAGGCGTCCTCGGTGTCGAGCCTCCCGGGCTTTTGTCCCGCCGTGTGTTCGGCGCGCGTCGGCGGCGCCGAAGTGCGACCCTCGGACCAGGCGCGCGGCCGACGGCCGCGCCGGAACCCTAGTCGCTGCTGCGCGCCCGCGGGAGCGAGAAGCATGCCACCGCGGCGCGCTCGTGCTTGCGCGGTCTCTCGTCGGAGATCGAGCGGCGCGCTGCTCGATCGCTGCGCACGCTGGTCAAGAGGCGAGCACGGCGCGCGCCGCCGCGACCGTGGGCATCGGTCGCCCCTTCGTCGGGCACGGCGCTCGCGCCGGCGCACCGCCGGCGACGAGAAATGCGCGCGGAATCCGAGCGCGGCTCGCGGGAGCGGAACTTGCTCCCCGCGCGCCGCATGGTCGCCGTTGCCACCTCATTCGACGCGAGCGCTTCGCCGCGCAGCCTCGACGAGTTCCTGCGGACGTGGACGCCGATGCCGGTCGAGCACGCGCGGACGTTCCCGTCCTTCATGTACACCGATCCCGCCGTGTTCGAGCTCGAGCGGGCGCGGTTCTTCGCGCGTCGCTGGATCTACGTCGCGCACGTCGCCGAGCTGCCGGGCCCCGGCACGTACGTCGCGACGAGCGTCGCGGGCTTCCCGCTGCTCGTGCTGCGCGACAAGCAGGGCACGCTGCGCGCGTTCCACAACGTCTGCCCGCACCGCGCGGCGCCGGTCGCGACGGGCTGCGGCGAGGCCTCGATCTTCACCTGCCCGTACCACGCCTGGTGGTTCGATCAGGAGGGGCGCTGCGGCGGCGCGCCCGGGATCGACAGGCTGCCGAGCTTTCGCAAGGAGGACAACGGCCTCGCGCCGGTCGAGCTCGACACCTGGGGGCCGTTCGTCTTCGTCAACCTCGACCCTGCGGCGGAGCCGCTCGCGGCCCAGATGGGCGACCTCGGCGAGACCTTCGCCGGCGTGCGCTGGGACGAGTGGAGGCGCGTCCACTGCAAGGACTACGTCACCGAGTCGAACTGGAAGCTCTACGTCGAGAACAACGCGGAGTTCTACCACGAGCCGTTCGTGCACAAGTCGGTCTACTCGACCAACGACGTGTCGTGGAACAACAGCCACCACCTGATCCGCGCCGAGGTCGACGCGTTCTCGTACCGCCAGTACACGCCGTTCACGCCCGACAGCCCGGAGATGACGGGCGGCATGCCGCGGGCGACGATGAAGGCGGACATGGACGAGCGCTGGCTGCGCGGCTGCTCGATCATGAGCTTCTGGCCGAACTTCGCCTGGATCCTGAACCCGAACCTCGCGATCATCTACCTGGTCGACCCGCAGACGGTGACGCGCACGCGCATCCGCTGGGAGTGGCTCGTCCCCGACACGCCGGAAGCGCTCGCCGAGGAGAACCTCGCCCCGCTGCGCGAGCTCTACGACCAGGTGCAGCAGGAGGACATGGACCTCCTGCCGCAGGTGCAGATGGTGGCCGGCTCGCCGGGCTACATGCGCGGTCCCTTCTTCCCGCAGAAGGAGCTCGGAGTGCACCGCTTCGACGAGCTCCTGATGGAGCACCTCACCGGGCGGCGCTGAGCCGCGTGCCGCTGTCCAATCTTTGATCGCTGCCCGCGATGCGGGCGGCGCTTGCCGCGCGCGCATGCACCACCAAACGCAAAGGCCCGCTCGACGGGCGGACGCGACGTCCGCCGCGTGGCACCCCAGTTGCTGGCGCGACGCGACGAACGAATGACCTCGCATTCGCACGAAGCGCGGCCGCTCCTCTGGCAGGAGCTCACGTGGCCGGAGATCGCGGCGCTGCGCGACGCGGGCATGGACATGGTCATCCTGCCCGTCGGCTCGACCGAGCAGCACGGCCCGCACCTCGCCGTCGACACCGACACGGTGACCGCGACCTCCGTCGCGCACGCGGTGTCGGAGCGCACCGGCGTGCCGGTGCTGCCGGCCGTGCCCTTCGGCTGCTCGCTCGGCCACTCGCACCGCTGGCCCGGCACCCTGTCGCTCGAGCCGCAGACGCTCGCGCAGCTCGTCTTCGAGTGCCTGTCGTGGGCGTACCGCTCGGGCTTCCGTCGGATCCTGATCTTGAACGGCCACGTGACGAACGCCGCGCCGCTGCGCTGCGCGCTGGAGCTCCTGCGCGCGCGCTTCGACGACGGCATGGTCGCGCTGCGCGACGTCGGCGCGGTGTCGGAGCGGGTGCGGCGCGCGTTCGCGAGCGACGCCGAGGACTGGCACGCGAACCGCGCGGAAACGGCGCTGATCCTCGCCGTGCGTCCGGAGCGCGTGCGGGCGTCGCTGCTCGTGTCCTCCGACGATCCCGACCGCACCGCGGGGCTGCTGTTCGCGCATCCCGTGAACCGCACGAGCGCGAACGGCGTCACCGGCAGCCCGAGCGGCGCGACGCCGGAGCTCGGGCGCGAGGTCTTCGCGATGATCGTCGACGACCTGACGGAGCAGGTGCGCGCGGGCCTGCGCGAGCGGCCGCCGCTCGAAGCCAGCTACTTCGGGGAGGGCGCACGGCGATGAGCTTCGACGCCGGCGACGAGCTCAGGAAGAGGAAGGACGAGCTGCGCGACGCGGGCGTCCGCTACTGCATCGGCGCCTACGTCGACATCCACGGGCGGCCGAAGGCGAAGTGCGTCCCGATCGAGCACTTCGAGCACATGATGCACGGCTCCGAGCTGTTCACCGGCTACGCGCTCGACGGCCTCGGCCAGGAGCCGAACGAGGACGAGATCAGCGCACAGCCGGACCTCGCGCGGCTGATCCGTCTCCCCTGGCGCAGCGACGTCGCCTGGATCCCGGCCGACAACCATTTCCGCGGCGAGCCGTATCCTCTCAGCACGCGGGTCGTCCTGCGCCGCGCCCTCGCCGAGGCCGACGCGATGGGCTTCGCGTTCAACACCGGCATCGAGTGCGAGGTCTACGTGCTGCGCGAGGAGGGCGGTCGCCTCGTCGTGCCCGATCCGACCGACGATCTGACCAAGCCCTGCTACGACGTGCGCGGGCTGCTCCACGCCTTCCCGTTCCTCGACCGCATGGTCACGTACATGAACGAGCTCGGCTGGGACGTGTACTCGTTCGACCACGAGGACGGGAACGGCCAGTTCGAGTTCGACTTCGGCTACGCCGACGCGCTCACCATGGCCGACCGCTACGTCTTCTTCCGTCACATGGCGGGGCACGTCGCGTCGGAGCTCGGCCTCGTCGCGACGTTCATGCCCAAGCCGTTCGCCGGCAAGACCGGCAACGGCGCGCACCTCAACATGAGCCTCGCCGACCGCTCGAGCGGGCGGAACCTGTTCGCCGTGCCGAAGAGCGAGGACCCGCGCGGGCTCGGTTTGTCGCAGCTCGGCTACCAGTTCATCGCCGGCATCCTGCGCCACGGCCGCGCGCTGTGCGCGGCGCTCGCGCCGACGGTCAACAGCTACAAGCGGCTCATCCGGCGTGGCGCGATGAGCTACTACTCGTGGGCGCCGGTCTTCAACTCCTTCGGCACCAACAACCGCTCCAACTCGCTGCGCGTGCCGATGGCGGGCGGGCGCTGCGAGTGCCGCAACGCCGACTCGTCGATGAACCCGTACCTCGCCTCGGCGCTGTGCCTTGCGGCGGGTCTCGAGGGCATCCGCGAAGGGCTCGATCCGGGCGAGCCGCACGCGGAGAACCTCTACGAGCTCACCGACGAGCAGCTCGCCGCGGCCGGCGTGCAGCCGCTGCCGCGCACGCTCGGCGAGGCGGTCGACGCGTTCGCCGCCGACCCGTTCGTCGAGCGCGTGCTCGGCGCGGAGCTGCGCGCCGAGTTCGTCAAGTACAAGCGCGCCGAGTGGGAGGAGTACCAGCAGCACGTCAGCGACTGGGAGATCGCCCGCTACGCGAAGTTCTTCTGAGCCGGCACCCCATCCACGACCAGAGAGGAGAGACGTCCCATGAAGAGGATCATCACGCTCGTGGCCGCGCTCGCCGGCCTCGTCGGCCCGGCGCTCTGCGGACCGCAGGACGCGCGCGCCAAGGAGCCGCTCAAGGTCGGCTACAGCGACTGGCCCGGCTTCACGTCGTGGCAGATCGGCAAGGAGAAGGGGATCTTCGCCAGGAACGGCGTCGACGTCGAGCTCGTGTGGTTCCCGGTCTACACCGACTCGCTGACCGCGCTGAACACCGGCAAGCTCGACGGCAACCTGCAGACCTGGAGCGACACCATGGCGCCGCTCGCGGAGGGCATCCCGCTCAAGGTCGTGCTGATCCTCGACAACTCGTTCGGCAACGACGCGATCGTCGCCAGGCCGGGCATCGACTCCGTCAAGGACCTGAAGAGCAAGACCGTCGGCACCGAGCTCGCGACCGTCGACCACTTCATGCTGCTCAACGCGCTCGCGGCGAACGGCATGACGGAGGCCGACGTCGAGTACACCAACCTGACGGTGCAGGACGCGGCCGCCGCGTTCATCGCCGGCAAGCTCGACGCGGCGGCGATCTGGCAGCCGTGGATCGCCCAGATCCAGCGCGAGGGCAAGGGGAAGGTGATCTACAGCTCGGCCGACATGCCGGGCCTGATCCCCGACCTCGCCGTGTTCCAGGCGAAGGTCGTCGAGGAGCGTCCCGCGGACGTGCAGGCGGCCGTCAAGTCGTTCTTCGAGATCGTCGACTTCATCCGCACCAACGAGGACGAGGCGGTCGCGATCATGGCGAAGGTCGTCGAGCAGCCGCCCGCCGACTACAAGGCCTTCCTCCCGGGCACCAAGTTCTTCGACCTCGAGGCCAACCTGAAGGGCTTCGAGAAGCGCGACGACGACGCGTCGCTCCACGGCAGCGGCAAGACGATCACCGAGTTCCTGAAGAAGATGGACCAGATCGAGACCATCCCGGACTACGGCGCGGCGCTCGAGCCGAAGTTCGTCCGGGCGCTCGGCAAGTGACGTGACGCGATGGCCGGTTTGCCGCACGCGCGCCGCGAGGGCGTCGGCGTGGCGCTGACCGCGGAAGCGGGCTCGCCGGAGCTCGCCGCACCGCCGCCGCCGCAGGCGCGCGCCGGCGCGCCCGCGAGGACGCGGCCCGCGCGGCGCGTCCGCTGGCTCGCGCTGCGGCGTGACATCCCGCAGGCGGCCTACGTCGCGCTCGCCGCGCTGAGCTTCCTGCTCGCCTTCCTGTTCTGGCAGTGGGTGAGCCACCAGGCGTTCGTCAACCCGGTGTTCGTGCCGGCGCCGGAGAAGGTGTGGGAGGCGGCGGTCGGCTTCCTCGGCGACGGCGTGATCTGGACCGACGTCAAGGTGAGCTTCTTCCGCGTCACGGCGGGCTTCCTGCTGTCGGCGCTGATCGCGATCCCGGTCGGCATCCTGATCGGCTCGTTCAAGATCGGCGAGGGCATCGTCCAGCCGCTCACCGAGTTCGTGCGCTACATCCCGGTGCCGGCGCTGATCCCCTTGATGATGGTGCTGTTCGGCATCGGCGAGCTGCCGAAGGTGATGCTGATCTTCGCCGGCACCTACTTCCAGATGGTGCTGATGGTCGCGGACGAGGTCCGCCGGGTGCCGTACGAGCTCGTGCAGGTGAGCTACACGCTCGGTGCCTCGCGCGGCGAGATCATCGGCAAGGTGCTGTGGCCGGCCGCGCTGCCGGGCGTGTTCGACGCCCTGCGGCTGTGCAACGGCTGGGCGTGGACCTACCTGGTCGTCGCGGAGCTGGTCGCCGCCAACGAGGGCCTCGGCTACCGCATCCTCAAGTTCTCGCGCTACCTGCAGACGCCGCGGATCTTCGTCTACCTGCTGCTGCTCGGCGTGATCGGGCTCGCGCTCGACATGGTGTTCCGCGCGCTGCACCGGCGGCTCTTCCGCTGGGCCGCGACGGAGCGGTGAGGCACGGCATGGCCGACATCAAGCTCGAAATCCGCGAGGTGGAGAAGGTCTTCGAGAGCAAGCGCAAGACGACGCAGGCGCTGTCGCCGACCTCGTTCGCCGTCGAGGACGGCGAGTTCGTCTCGCTGGTCGGGCCGTCGGGCTGCGGCAAGTCGACGCTGCTCTACGTCATCGCGGGCCTCGAGGACGCGACCTCGGGCTCGGTGCTGCTCGACGGGCGCGAGGTGCGCGAGCCCGGCTGCGACCGCGGCATGGTGTTCCAGAACTACACGCTGTTCCCCTGGCTCACCGTGCTCGACAACACGCGCTTCAGCCGAACGCTCGGGGCGAACCACGCCTACGAGGGCAGCGTCGCGGAGGTGATGTCGCGCACGAACCGCGTCTACGCGCTGCTCGACCTGATGGGGCTCGGCGACTTCCACAACGCCTACCCGCGCGAGCTCTCGGGCGGCATGAAGCAGCGGGTGGCGATCGCGCGCGCGCTCGCCAACGACCCCGCGGTGCTGCTGATGGACGAGCCCTTCGGCGCGCTCGACGCGCAGACGCGCGAGGAGATGCAGGAGCTGCTGCTGCTGGTCCGCCTGCACTGGCGCAAGACCGTCCTGTTCGTCACGCACGACGTCGACGAGGCGATCTTCCTCTCGGACCGGATCATCGTCATGTCGCCGCGTCCGGGCCGCGTGCGCGCGCAGCTCCGCGTCGAGCTGCCGCAGCCCCGCACCGTCGAGCAGAAGCTCGCCCCCGAGTTCATGCGCCTGAAGCGCGAGATCGTCGCCCTGCTGCACGAGTCGCGCTCGGAGACGGGCGCGCGCGAGAAGCTGCTGCGCAAGATGTTCGACCAGGAGCAGAAGCGGGCGAGCGCCTGACGCGCGACGCGACACCGCGTCACGCCGCCGTCCGCCCCCCGTCGACCACCACCGTCGCCCCCTGCACGAAGCTCGTGCGCTCGCTCGCCAGGAACAGCGCCGCCCGCGCGATCTCCTCGGGGTGCGCGAGACGCCCGAGCGGCACGCTGGCGAGCATCGCGGCGCGCGCCTCGTCGGGCGAGGGCGCGGCGGCGAGCTCGGCCGCCATCATCAGGGTGTCGGTCGGGCCCGGGCAGAGCGCGTTGACCCGCACGCCGTGCGGCGCGGCCTCGAGCGCGAGCGCGCGCGTGAAGGCGAGCACCGCACCCTTCGACGCGCAGTACGCGGAGTAGCCCGGCAGCCCGACCAGCGCGAGCTCGGACGCGACGTTCACGATCGCGCCCGAGCGCCGCGCGCGCATCGCGGGGTAGAGCCGGCGGCACAAGCGGTAGACCGCGACGAAGTTCACCGCCATCACGTCGTCGAGCGTCGCGTCGTCGGTCTCGTCGAGGAAGCGGAACGGCAGGATCGCGGCGACGTTGACCAGCACGTCGACCCCGCCGAGCTCGGCGACGACGTCGTCCACGACGCGCGCGGTCGCCGCCGCGTCGCGCAGGTCGACCGCGTGCGCGCGCAAGTCGCCGCGCGGCGCGTCGCAGGCGGCGCGCGGAGCGGCGGGCGACCGGTCGAGCCCGTGCACGAGAGCGCCCTCGGCGCAGAAGAGCCGTGCGATCGCACCGCCGATGCCGCCCGACGTGCCGGTGACGACGACGCGCCTGCCCGCGAGCTCGCCCGCCATGCGCTACGCGGAGGACACCGCCGCGAGCGGCGAGCCCTCGCGGAACGGCAGCGTCGACAGCACGACCTGCCACGGCACGCTGCCGCCGCGGCGCCTGCCGAGCGAGATCTCGAAGTCGAGCAGCTCGACGAGCGCGCGGCGGCCGAGGGCGCGCGCCGCGACCAGGTCCGCGAGGGACGGCGCGCGCTCGAGCGTGCGCATGCGGCGCGAGCGCGCGTAGAGGAACCAGTCGCCGCCGGCGACGAGGTACGTCGTGCGGCCCGAGCCCGCGCCGTCGCCGGCCGCGCGCCCCGCGAGCCAGTCGCCGGTGCTGCCGGGCACGCGCCGCCAGACCTCGCGGTACGGCGCGTGCACGCCGTGCTCGACGAGCTCGTCGCCGGCGAGCCCCAGCCGTCCCTCGTCGGGAACGCCGCTCGGCGGCTGGAAGTCGATCTCGCGCTGCCAGCGGCAGACGTCGTCCTCGAGCGAGATCCAGCCGGCGAAGCCCGCCTGCGCCGCGAGCGCGGCGAGCTCGGCGTCGTCGCAGTCGTCGAGGCCCGAGCGCGCGCCCGCGACGTCCCGGGCCGCCGGCACGCGCAGGTCGACGTACAGCGTCGGCGTCTGCAGCCAGAAGACGCGCGTCGTCGTGTCGGGCGGCGCGCCCGGCGTCTCGAGCGACACGCGCCGCCAGAGCCCGCAGAGCTCGGGCGGGACGCGCGGCGTCGGGTCGAGCGCCTCGCCCGCCGGCTCGTCGGTGCAGCGACCGGTCACGAGGCGGCCGGGGTGCAGGCGCCGTGCCGCGCGCGGCGCGCAGCGACGCACGTCGCCGCGCGGGCCGCGCTGCCCGTTTGCTGGGCGCGTGCCCGCTCCGTGGTCGCCGCCGGCGCGCGGCCGCCGCCAGAGCGGCCACCAGCCGGCTGGCATCGGCGTTGCGTCGCCGCACACGACCGTGCACGACGCCACGCCCGCACCCACCGCCCCGAGGACGTCCGACACGGCGCTCCTGATGATCGACTTCCAGCGCGACTTCTGCGATCGCGGCGGCTACGCCGACCACGCGGGCGGCGTCGGCTGGGTACGTCCCATCCTGCCGCACGCGCGGCGGCTCCTCGAGGCGGCACGTCGCGCGGGGGTGCTGGTCGTGCACACGCGCGAGGGCTACGCCCCCGACTTGTCCGACTGCGATGCGATCAAGCGCGAGCGCTCGCGCCGCGCGGGCGCGGAGATCGGCAGCCCCGGGCCGCTCGGGCGCCTGCTCGTCCGCGGCGAGCCCGGACACGAGATCGTCGACCTGCTCGCGCCGCTGGCGGGCGAGCCGGTCATCGACAAGTCGACCTACGGCGCGTTCTGCCGCACCGGCCTCGAGCGGCTGCTGCGGTCGAGCGGTGTCACGCGGCTCGCGATCGCGGGCGTCACGGCCGACGTCTGCGTGCATACCACGCTGCGCGAGGCGACCGACCGCGGCTTCGACTGCGACTACGTGCGCGACGCGATCTCGACGTTCGATCCCGAGGTGCGCCACGCGTGCGAGCGGATGGTCGAGCAGGAGGGCGGGATCTGGGGACGCCTCACGACCGTCTCGCGCCTGGAGAGGGCATGGCTCGGCTGAAGCGCGCGGCGTTCACGCCGCAGCCGCGCTTCGTCTGGCCCGGGCGGGCGCGCTGCGCCGCGATGCTGAGCTTCGACGTCGACGGCGAGACCACGGCGCTGTCGGAGGACCCGAAGCTCGTCGCGCGCCTCTCGACGATGTCGCAATGCGAGTACGGGCCGCGGGTCGGCGTGCCGCGGCTGCTCGAGCTGCTCGCGCACCTCGGCGTGCCGGCGACCTTCTTCGTGCCGGGCTGGGTCGCGGAGCGCCGCCCGCGCATGCTGCAGGCGATCGCGCAGGACGGCCACGAGATCGGCGTGCACGGCTTCCTGCACGAGCGCCTGCCGACGCTGTCGGCGTCGCGCGAGCGCGACGTGTTGCGCAGGACCACCGACGTGCTGACCCGCATCGGCGGCACGCGGCCCATCGGCTACCGGGCGCCGTGGTTCGAGATCAACCCGCGCACGCCGGACCTGCTCGCGCGCGAGGGCTTCCTCTACGACTCGAGCCTGATGGGCGACGACGTGCCGTACCCGCTGCGGCCGGGGCTGGTCGAGATCCCGGCGCAGTGGATGCTCGAGGACTGGGAGCAGTTCGCGTTCAACGCCGACCCGCACTGGGGCGTGATCCCCGAGGACTGCAGCAAGGTCTACGAGCTCTGGTGGCAGGAGTTCGCCGCGATGCGCGACTTCGGCTGCTGCTTCGTGCTGACCATGCACCCGTGGCTCATGGGGCGCCCGTCGCGCGTGCGCCTGCTCGAGCGCCTGGTGAGCGACATGCAGGCGGCGGGCGACGTCTGGCTCGCGCGCGGCAGCGAGATCGCGCGCTGGCTCGTGGAGCATCCCGACGCGCGGCGCGAGGTCG
>JBFMAS010000074.1:0-2035 GCA_040755575.1 Thermodesulfobacteriota bacterium | reverse complement strand
GGGCCGGCCGTTGAAGGCGAGCTTCAGGAAGTCCCGCCGCGTCTTCGGGCCGTAGGTGCGCAGGCTCGGCTCCCGCAGCTCGGCGTAGGCGCGCTGCGCCTGCGCGATCTGGTCCTCGGGCAGCGTGCAGCGCACCTCGTCCGGGTCGATGCCGTAGAGCCGCGACGCGTTCAGGCCGAAGATCTGCGCCTTCATCTCGTCGGTGATCTCGGGGTAGCCGAACTCCTCCATGAGACGCGGCGGCATGCGGAACGTCTTCAGCGCGTCGATCTGCCACTGCGGCGTGCCGTACCAGATCGAGTCCGTGCCCCAGAGGATGTGGTCGGCGCCGAAGGCCGTCACCAGCTTGCCGAGCAGGTGGCCGATCGCGTCGACGCCCTCGTCCGACAGCACGCGGCTCGCGAAGATCGCGCCGAGCTCGGGGTAGACGTTGGTCGCCTCCGGGATCTCCTCGGTCTTCAGGCGGCAGAGCTCGTCAAGGAACTCGAAGCCCGAGTGGTAGATGCCGAAGCGGATCTGCGGCCAGTCGCGCGCCGCCTTCGGGATGTCGCGCGGGTGGATGTGCTCGGGGTCGAAGATGCCGAGGCGCAGCCCCTTGTGGCAGTTGACGATGTCGATGCCGAGGCGCAGCGCCTCCTCGTACATCGGGTAGGCGACGCTCTCGTCGTCGAGCCACCACGGCGCGATGTCCGGCCCGAACACGCCGTAGCCCGCGCCGGTGTAGGTCTTGAGCGCCTTGATGTCGAGGTCGCGGACCAGGTGCTCCATGTCCTGGACGCGGGTGCCGGTGTCGGCGCTCTCCGGGAAGTTCGGCGTCAGCATGCCCTGCGTCAGCATGCGCTGCGAGGCGCCGATCTGGTTGCCGAGGTCCTTGGTCGCGGCCATCGCCTCGTTGCTGATGAGCTGCAGCGTCTGGTTCGGCGCCGGGATGCCGCTCATCATCGCGATCGCCGTCTCGCTGTCGAGGAAGACCTCCTTCAGGTAGTTGGCGCGCGACAGCTCGACGAGCTGCCCGGGGTGGCAGTCGCCCGACTCGATCGTCGCCGGCGCGCAGATGCGGAAGTCCGCGAAGAACTCCTGCAGCGCGGGGTTGGTGCCGATCGGACCCTCGAGGTCGGCGTGGTGCGTCTGCACGTCGACGATAAAGTAGGGCGCCTGGAACAGCTCGCGCGCGGCGTCGGGGTCGCGCGTCGCGCAGTCGTTCACCTGGAAGCCGCCGTCGCTCGTCGCGTCGCTGCAGCCGCTCGCGATGTTGAGCGCCATCAGGGCGGTCGCCGTGCCGCACGCCGACTGCAGGAAGCGGCGGCGCGACCAGCCGAGCGCCGCGGCACGCTCGTCCGCCATGCTGCGGATCAAGAGCTCGATGCGGCGCTGCCGCTCGCTCTGGGGGATCGGGTAGAATTCGCTGTTCGAGACGATCTGCGTCGGGATCGGCAGCCCGCCGTCGTACGCCTCGTCGTCGCGCGTCTTGTCGCTCGTGCGGAGAAGCATGGTCCCTCCTGGTCGGCCGTTCGACCGATTGATCCCATCCTGCGGCGCCGCGGGCAAGCCCGCCGGGGCGTTCGGCGCTTGAAGCGGCCCGTCCGGCGCAGCACAACGCTCGGATGGCAGCGAGCGAGCCACGCTTCGTGATCGTCGACGGCACGGACCTGCCCTGGGTGGAGGTCGTCGCCCAGCGGCACGGCGAGCGCCGCGTGTCCGTGCACAACAAGTTCCTCGAGTGGACGCCCGAGCGGATGGCCGACTTCGCGCGCTACGACCCCGGCGTCGTCATCGAGCGCCACGGCCACGCGAGCGATCACCTGGTGCTGGTCCTCGAGGGCGAGCTCGCGGTCGGCGACCGCGCGTGCGGGCCCGGGACGCTGATCGTGCTCGAGCAGGGCGCGGCGTTCGGACCGCTGGTGGCGGGGTCGCGCGGCGCGCTGCTGTTCGGGACCTGGGCCTGCGACCCGAGGCCGGTGCCCGCCGACCCGGAAGGGTACGCGCGCCTCCTCGCAGAGCGCGGCATCGAGAAGCTGCCGGTCGCGCCGCTCGA
>JBFMAS010000073.1:0-5590 GCA_040755575.1 Thermodesulfobacteriota bacterium | reverse complement strand
GCCGGCGACCTCGGCCGGCCGCCACTCGCGCAAGCGCGGCGCGACGACGGCCAGCGCGATCACGCCGACCGCGAGGTCGAGCAGCGCGCCGAAGCCGTTCGTCCAGCGCAGCCCGAGCGTCGGGAAGAGGACGAAGGTCGCGAAGAAGACGCCCGCCACGGCGCCGAGCGTGTTGAGGCCGTAGAGCAGCCCGGTGCCCTCGCCGACCCGCGGATCGCGCCGCACCACGGCGTCGACCACGATCGGCAGCGTGGCGCCCATCAGCACCGTCGGCAGCAGGAGCAGCAGCAGGGCGAGGACGAAGCGGCACAGCGCCGCCTCCCAGAAGCCCATGCCGGCGAGCAGCGAGCGGTTCAGCTCGGGAAGCAGCAGCAGCACCGAGGGCACCGCGAGCGCGTAGAGCCCGATCGCGATCTCGATCCAGCCGTACGCGCGCACGCCGTCGCGCAAGCGCCCGGCGACGCGCCCGCCCGCGAGGCCGCCGAGCCCGAGCCCGAGCATGTAGGCGACCAGGATCGTGCTCGCGGCGAGCGTCGTCGAGCCGAACACGAGGCGCATCTGTCGCGTCCAGACGACCTCGAGCGCGAGGCTTCCCATCCCGGAGAGGAAGAAGCAGGCGCCGAGCGCGAGGAGGCCTCGCCGGGCGAGCATGGGCGGCACGCTACAACGACGCCGGCCGGCGTTCGAGACGATTTGTGGGCGAGGCCGGCGACGCCTCGCGCCCGTCGAGGTGCGGCAGGAAGAAGACCAGCGCCATGCCGGGGATCGTCACGACGAAGGTGAACACGAAGTACGTCGCAAATCCCATCCACCCGGCGAGGAAGCCGCTCGCGACGCCGGCGAGCGTGAAGCTGACGCTCATCAGCGCGGTGACGATCGCCATGTGGGCCGCTCGGTGCGCCGGGTCGCAGCAGCGCATCAGGTAGACCATGAACACCGCGGTGCCGAGGCCGGCGCCGAACTGCTCGAGGGCGATCACCGCGGTGGTGACCGCGCCGGACGCCGACGCGCCGAGCCACGCGAGCCAGACGTAGAGCAGGTTGAGGACGTTCTGCGCGAGCACGAACGGCCAGATCCAGCGCCGCAGGCCGTCGCGCGCGATCAGCTTGCCGCCGACGAAGGTCGCGGCGAAGCCGGCGACGACGCCGAGCGTGCCGTTCGCGATCGCGTAGTCGTCGAGCGTCATGCCGACCGTGTCGCGCAGGAACGGCCAGCGCATCTTGACGAGGAAGGACTCGCCGACGCGGAACGAGATGATGAACGCGAGCACGAGCGCGGTGCGCGGCTGCTCGAGGAAGCTCACGAACGCCGACGCGTACGGCGAATCGCGTCTCTCGAGCCGTGCCCGGATGCGGTCGAGCGAGGCGAGCGCGACGACGAGCGCCGCGAGCAGCAGGAACGCCGTCCAGCCGGCGAGCGTGACGGCGAAGGAGGCGACGGCGCTCCACAGCTCGGCGCGCGTCGCCTCGTCGAGCGGCGCCGTGCGGACGAGCACGGCGGCGGCGAGCACGGCGACGGCGATCGCCGCGAGCCAGCCCAGCCGGCGCGGCGTCGCGAGGCGGCGGAGCAGCTCCGCGAGCGGCTGCCGCCGGCGCTCGGCGCGCGGCAGCCAGCGCGCGTGGTACACGGTCAGCGCCGCCATGACGCCGGACGCGAGCAGCAGGCCGCCCGTCCAGCCGAGCGCGCCGCCGATCAGGTACAGCAGCGGGCCGCCGATGACGAGCGTCGCGAGGCGGTAGGCGGTCGCGCGGAAGCCGACGTAGGACGACTGGTCGCGCTCGCGCAGGCTCTCCAGGTAGTAGCCGTCGATCGCGATGTCGTGGGTCGCCGACAGGAACGCCAGCACCGCGAAGCAGAGCGACAGCGCGGCGAGCCCCGGCGACGCGCCCGCCAGCACGGCGAGCAGCGCGAGGCCGACCGCGAGCGCGACCTCGGTGGCGACGATCCAGGTGCGCTTGGTCTCGTACTGGTCGAGCAGCGGCCCCCAGAGGAACTTCAGGTTCCACGGCAGGTGGAAGAGCGCCGTCAGGCCGACGACCTGCAGGCTCGCGCCGAGCTCCTTGAACAGGATCTCCGCCAGGTTGTTGACCACGCCGTAGGGAAAGCCCTCGGCGAAATATGTACTCGACACCCAGAGCGAGGGCCGCGACCCCGCCTCGCCGGGCGGCACGGCGGCACCATGGTCACCGTCCGGCCGATGCTCCGCCTGCTGCTCCCCCTCGCCTGCGACCATGCGCATCCTGCGCTGCGTTCTCTACACCGCGCAGGCGCGGCCCGTAAGCCCGCGCGACGCGGACGCCGGCCCGCAACGTTGCGGTCGCGCCCGTTCGCCGGCTAACGTGGCACGGCGCTGGCGCCGCGACGCGTTCACGGACGCTCACGGTGCGCGACCAGCGCTGGTCCGCCGGAACGTGCCGCCTTCCCGCCAACGTCATGCCGCAAGCCCGAGCCTCGGCCGGCTCGGCGCGCGCCTCGCCGTCGTGGCGCTCGCCGTGGCCGGCTGCAGCAGAGGATCGCCGCCCGCGCCGCCGCCCGAGCTCGCGACGGCGCTGCGCTTCGTCGAGGACGGCCTCTTGCCGTCGAGCGACGAG
Source organism: Thermodesulfobacteriota bacterium (assembly GCA_040755575.1). Lineage (GTDB taxonomy): Bacteria > Desulfobacterota > Binatia > UBA12015 > UBA12015 > DATCMB01. The sequence goes on along the minus strand of JBFMAS010000073.1, from coordinate 2,999 downwards.
CGGCTCGAGACCGGCGCCCCGAGAACGCTCGACGAGGTGTCGCATCCCGTGCTGACGGCGGCGAAGCCGTTCCGGCCGGCGCTGTCCTGCACGCCCGAGACGCCGGGCGGGCCCCCGCCGGTCTGCGAGGCGACGGCGCCCCGGACGCTGCCCGACGCGCCGGCGACGATCCTCGCCTGGAGTCCCCCGGGCCGCAGCGAGCTCGACGTCGACGCCCTCGCGGGCGCGGCGGCGACCACGCCCGACCCGGCGCGGGACGTATCGCCGGCGGCCGAGGAGCCGTCGAGCCTCGCGCCGGCGCAGACGGTCGTGTCGCGTCTCGTTCCGCCTCCGCCCGGCGCGAGGGTCGAGCCCCTCGGACAGCTCGAGGCGTACTTCGCCAAGCTCTACCGCGTGCCTCCGCTCGACGAGCGCACGATCCAGAGCCGGCACTTCGAGGTCCCGCCCGACGCCGTGCTGCGCCTGAGCTACGGCGTCGAGGAGAGCGCATGGTGGATCGACTCGGCGCCGGTCGAGTTCCGCATCGTCGTCGAGCGCGCAAGCGGCGAGCAGAGCGTGCTGCGGCGCACGCTCGACCCGGCGCGCCGCGAGGAGCACCGGCGCTGGTTCGAGGTCGACGTCGACCTGAGCGATCTCGCCGGCGAGCGCGTCCGCCTGCGCTTCCTCACCGCGCCCGCGGAGGACGGCGACGCGCGGCCGTCGCTGCCGGTATGGGGCGATCCACGGCTGCTGGGGAGGTCGAGCGAGGCGCGCCGGCCGTCGATCGTCCTGGTGTCGCTCGACACGCTGCGCGCGAAGAGCATGAGCGCCTACGGCCACGCGCTCGAGACGACGCCCGCGATCGCGGCGTTCGCGCGGCGCGGCGCGCTGTTCGAGAACGCGTTCACGACCTACTCCAACACCCTGCCGTCGCACATGAGCATGCTGACCGGCCTTCTTCCCGTCGAGCACGGCGTCCTGATGCCGAACGACGTGCTCGGCGAGCGGCACGCCACCCTCGCCGAGACGCTGCGCCGCGCCGGCTGGGCGACTGCCGCCTTCACCGAGGACGCGCTGCTCGACTCGCGGCGCGGCTTCTACCGCGGGTTCTCGACGTACTACGAGAACACCCGGGTTGCGGTGGGCGCGGGTGACGCGGACGGGACGTTCGGCCGCGCCCTCGAGTGGGCCGGCCGGCACGCCGACGAGCCGTTCTTCCTCTTCGTCCACACCTACGAGGTGCACCAGCCGTACCACCCGCACCGAGCCTACCGCGGCCTGTTCCACGACGGCGCCGGCGCCGGCATGGACGACCGGCAGCGCGCCTACGAGCAGGAGATCCGCTACCTCGACGACCAGCTCCGCCGGCTGCTCGACGGCCTCTACGGCATCGTACCGGAGCGCGATCTGCTGGTGGTCGTCACGGCCGATCACGGCGAGGAGTTCGGCGAGCACGGCGCACTCGCGCACGTGCAGCTCTTCGACGAGGTCATGCGCGTCCCGCTGGTGATGGTGTGGGCCGGCGTCATCCCGCCCGGTCTGCGCATCGCCGCGCCGGTGTCGCTGGTCGACCTCCCGCCGACCGTCCTCGACCTCGCCGACGTGCCGCTCGACAACGACGTCGACGGCACGAGCCTGGTGCCGCTGCTGTCCGAGCAGCCGGCACCGCGCAGCCACGACGTCGTCCTCGCCGAGTACCCGCGCTCGGTGGGCCTGCGCGAGCCGGGCTTCGTCGCGCGAAGCGCGAGCGTGAAGTGCATCGTCACCGAGAACGGCGAGCAGGACGCCTGCTACGACCTCGAGGCGGATCCTGCCGAGAAGCAGCCACGTCCCCCGCACGAGAAGCCCGAGTTCGCCCGCGTGCATGCCGGCGCGAAGGACTACCGCGCGCGCGCGCTCGCGGCGCGCGTCCCGCGCGACGATGCGCACGCCGCCCATCCCCAGGCGACGTCCGAGCCGGATCACCGGATCCAGCGCAAGCTGCGCGCGCTCGGCTACATCCAGTGAACGAGGAGCGATCCATGTCGAGCGAACTGGTCCTGCGGACGAGCCGCGACGCCGTCCTGCTCTTGACGATGAACCGTCCCGAGCGCCGCAACGCGTTCAACCATCAGCTCTACCGAGCCCTCGCACGGGCGCTGAAGGACGCGCGCGCCGACGACGGCGTGCACGTCGTCGTGGTGACGGGCACCGGGGCCGGATTCTCCGCCGGCCAGGACTTCTCGGAGATGACCGAGGCGCCTCCCGCGGACTCCGGCCCGCACGGCTTCCAGACGCTGATGGACGAGCTGTGCAGCTTCGACAAGCCGATCGTCGCGGCCGTGAACGGCGTCGCCGTCGGCCTCGGCATGACGATGCTGCTGCACTGCGACGTGGTGTACGTCGCGGAGAGCGCGCGCATGCGCTGTCCGTTCGTCACCCTGGGCGTCGTCCCCGAGGCGGCGAGCAGCTACCTGCTGCCGGCGACGATCGGCTTCCAGCGCGCCGCCGAGGTGCTCTACACGGCGGAGTGGATCGACGCGGCGCGCGCGGTCGCGCTCGGCATCGCCGCCCGCGCGCTGCCCGACGCGGAGCTCCTGGACGTGGCGCTCGCCAAGGCGCGCGAGATCGCGGCGCACCCGCCGCGCGCCGTGCGGCACACGAAGCAGCTCCTGCTCGCGACCCGCGCCGACGCCGTGCGCGCCGCGCGCGCGCGGGAGGACGCGGCGTTCGCGGAGCGCATCGGGTCGGAGGAGAACATCGCGGCGATCACGGCGTTCTTTCAGCGGCCGCGCGGTTAGCGCGCGTTCGCTCAGCGGACGTCGTGCCCGCGGGAGGCGGCGGCCTGCCGGTTCCGCTCCGGTCGCCGGGGGTCGGGCTGGTAGAATGCTGGGCTTGACGGCTCCCAGAAAGTCGCTCCACCGGCAAGCCGCCGCCTCCCGCTGCCCGCGTCCGCGCTGCGTCGCGCGAACGCCGTGAGCTCCGGAAGGGAAGGGAAGAAGGGAAGCCCCGCCGCCCATCGCACCCGCGCCGTGCCGGCG
>JBFMAS010000072.1:0-5401 GCA_040755575.1 Thermodesulfobacteriota bacterium | reverse complement strand
AGCGCGCGCGCTGGCGCGCCCGCGCCGCGACGACGCGCCCTCGCACGTCGGCCGACCCTTCCGCGGCGGGCCCGCCGACGAGCTGCCGGTACGGGATGGCTGGCACCTCGATCTGCACGTCGAGGCGGTCGAGCAGCGGGCCGGAGATGCGCGAGCGGTAGCGCTGCACCGCTCCGGGGGGACACGAGCAGCCGTGCGTCGGGTCGCCGGCGTAGCCGCACGGGCAGGGATTCATCGCGCACACCACCTGCGTGCTGGCGGGGAAGACGTAGGTCCCCGTCGCGCGCGCGACGACCACCGTCCGCTCCTCGAGCGGCTGGCGCAGCGCCTCCAGGCAGGCGATCGGGAACTCGGGCAGCTCGTCGAGGAACAGGACCCCGTGGTGCGCGAGCGCCACCTCGCCCGGGCGCACCGGACGCCCGCCGCCGATCAGCGCCGCCTCCGACGCGGTGTGGTGCGGCGCGCGGACCGGCCGGGCGGTGATCATCGGCCGCTCGCCGAGGAGGCCCGCGATGCTGTGCACGGTCGTGCACTCGAGCGCCTCCTGCAAGGTGAGATCGGGCAGGATGGTGGCGAGACGGCGTGCGAGCATCGTCTTGCCCGCACCCGGCGGGCCGATCATCAGCACGTTGTGCCCGCCGGCGGCGGCGACCTCGAGCGCGCGCTTGGCCGCGGCCTGGCCGCGCACGTCGGCGAAGTCGACGTCGCACGGCGCGCCCGCGGCGAGCAGCGCGGCGGCGTCGACGCGCGCCGGCGCGGGCGTGGTCTCGCCGCGCAGCAGCGCCAAGGCCTCGTTCAGCGTGGCGGCGCCGTACACCTCACCGACGCCGCCGAGCGCCGCCTCGCCCGCATTCGCCGCCGGCACGAGCAGCCGGCCGACGTCGGCCTTGCGGGCGGCGAGCGCGATCGGCAGCGCGCCGTGGATCGGCTTCAGGCGGCCGTCGAGGGCGAGCTCGCCCGCCGCCACGACGTCCGTCAGCTTCTCCTGCGGGAGCTGCTCGGCGGCGGCGAGCAGCGCGAGCGCGATCGCGAGGTCGAAGGCCGCGCCCTCCTTGCGCAGGTGCGCCGGCGCCAGGTTGATCGTCACCTTGCGCTCGGGCACCTGCAGCCCGCAGTTGCGCAGCGCGGCGCGCACGCGGTCCTTGCTCTCGCGGACCGCGCTGCCGGGCAGGCCAACAATCGCAAAATTCGGCAGACCGCCGGCGACGTCGACCTCGACCTCGACGACGTGCGCCGCGATGCCGGCGATCACCGCCGAAAGCGCTCTGGCCGTCACGTGCCCCTCGCGAGGGGGTCGGGGCAGGGCCCGGACTATCGGGCGCGCGACACGGGGGCAAGCCGGTCCGCCTGCACGCGAGACATAAGATCGCCGCCCGCGCGTGCCAGGCCGCGGATCGGGGCTCTCGTCGCGCCGCCGCGGTGTGGTGTCGTCGCGGCGGAAAGAAGATGGTTGCCGGCCTAGCGGCGGCGGAGCAGGCGGCGGTACTGCTGCAGGTGCCGGCGCGCCGCCGCGCGGTCGCCGAGCACCAGGTAGACGTTGCTCAGCCTCTGGTGCGCGTCGGCGAGCTCTGGCGCGACGCTCAGCACGTGCTGGTAGCGGCGCGCCGCGAGCCGCATCTGGCCCTGGTCCTCGGCGAGGAGCGCGAGGTTGAACAGCGTCGTGGGCTCGTCGGGGGACAGGACCAGCGCCGCGAGGTAGTGCCGCTCGGCCGCGGCGAACTCGCCGCTCTCGTGCTCGAGGCGGCCGAGGTTGATGTGCGCCGGCGCGACGTCGGGATCGTACTGCAGGACGCGGCGGTAGGCCGCCTTCGCGTCTTCCGGCGAGCGGTCCTCGAGCGCGAGCGCGCGGTCGAAGGCCCGCTGCGCCTCGCGCTCGTCGGGCGAGTCCGCCTCGTCGAGCGCGCGGACGCGGCCGCGCCGGCCGCTCGCGGGGCGCTCGAAGCGCAGCAGGAGCTGGCCCGAGTCCGCGTGCCAGCGCCGCGCGCCGTCCGCGACCACCACCCGTCCCTTGTCGATCGAGAAGGTGAGGCTCGACAGCTCGCGGCCCGCGACCTGCTGCTGGAGCTGGGCGATCACGCCCGCGACGCGCCGGGGCGAGAAGCGCGCATCGAACATCGCGCGGGCGGCGCGCAGGGTCATCAGGTCGCGGAGCGTGTACTCGTAGCGCCGCCGCGGGCCCCGCGTCGGGGAGAGGAAGCCCGCCTGGATGCAGCGGCGGACACGCGACGGGCTCAGGCGGGTGAGGCGCGCGATCTGGCGGGTGGTGAAGACCTTGCCGGGCAAGTCGCTGCCGGCGCGGCCGCGTGACGAGCGCTCAGCGCTCAATCTCGATCCGCCAGCCGTCGCCGAGGTCGCTCACCTCGATGACCGCGAAGCCGTGCGCCTCCGCGGCGCGCGGGATGTCGCGCACCGCCCGCGCGTCGTCGACGACGAGCGCGAGCCGGGCGCCCACCGGCAGCTCCTCGAGGCGCACCTTGGCGCGCGCCCAGTTGAGCGGACAGCGGACGCCGCGCAGCACCATCTCCTCGCGCTGCGCCGGTGTGCTGCCGGCCTTGCGGGCCCCCTGCGCGGCGCTACTCGTCGAGGCTCTCCTCGTGGATCGGCTCGTCGTGCGCGGGCGGTGCCACGACCTCGTCGCCCTCGTGCACCTCGGGCTCGGGCTCGCCGGAGATCGCCTTGCCGGCCCGGTGGAAGCCTTCGCCGGTCTTCTCGAGGACCGTGCCGACGCCTTCGCCGGTCTTGGTGATCGCGGTGTCGAGCGCCTCGCCGACCGCCTCCCCGGCGCGCGACAGGCCGCGCTTGGTGGCGTTGCCGGCATTCTCCATGCCGCTCTCGACGGCGCCGGAGGCACCGTCCTCGGCACGCGCCGCACCCGGCCCGACGACGCACGTCAGCAAGGCCGCGAGCAGCGCCGTCCGCGCCAGAAAGCAAGCTCGCTTCATGCCGACAGCGTATCGCGCGCGGCGCACGCGTGCGAGCGCCGGGCCGTCACTGCAGCACCGACGGCAGGTCGGTCGCCTCGTGGATCGTGCCGAACTGCGCCTCGTAGCGCCGCACGTTGTCCTCGAGCGCGCGCAGCACCCGCTTGGTGTGCTCGGGGGTCGTGATGACGCGGGCGCGCAGGCTCGCGATCGCCTCGCCGTTCGGCCCCCGCTGCGGCTGCACGAACAGGAAGTCGAGCACGAACTCCTCGCGCCGGTGCGAGATCATCATGAGGTTCGAGTACACGCCGGGCGCGACGCTGGCATCGGCCTGGATCGCGATCTGCTGCGTGGTCTGCGCCGATTCCTGGCGTCCTTCGTTGGCCATGGCCGCGACCATGCCACGGCTTTCCCGGCGTGTCATCTCCGGCGGTGCTACGGTGCATCGACCGAGCATGGCGACCTACACCATCAAGCGCGCACCCGCGGCGCAGCGCGCGTACCGCATCGACTACGAGTCCGAGCTGAACGAGGCACAGCTCGCCGCGGTGATGGCCCTCGAGGGGCCGGTGCTGGTCGTCGCCGGCGCCGGCAGCGGCAAGACCCGTACGCTGACCTATCGCGTCGCCCGCCTCGTCGAGAGCGGCGTCGCGCCGCAATCCGTCCTGCTCTTGACGTTCACCCGGCGCGCCGCGCAGGAGATGCTGCGGCGGGCGGAGGCGCTGCTCGCCGCCGGCGGGCTCGAGGGCGCGACCGGCGGCACCTTCCACTCCTTCGCCAACACGATGCTGCGCCGCTTCGGCCGGCGCTTCGGCTGGCCCGATCGCTTCACCATCCTCGACCGGGGCGACGCCGAGGACACGATCAACCTCGTGCGCGCGCAGCTCGGTCTCGACCGCACCGAGCGCCGCTTCCCGCGCAAGCAGACCCTCGCGACCATCTACTCGACCGCGGCCAACAAGGCGCTGCGCATCGCCGACGTGGTCGAGCGCGAGTACGCGCACCTGATGGACGATTGCGACGACATCGTCGCCTGCCACGACGCCTACGAGGCGTACAAGCGCGAGCGCGCGCTGCTCGACTACGACGACCTGCTGATCCACCTGCGCGACCGGCTGTGCGAGCTTCCCGAGTTCGCCGCGCGGCTGCGCGACCTGTTCCGCTGGGTCATGGTCGACGAGTACCAGGACACGAACCAGCTCCAGGCGGACATCGTCGCCGCGATCTGCGCGCCGGACGGCAACGTGATGGCGGTCGGCGACGACGCGCAGTCGATCTACGGCTTCCGCGGCGCGGACTTCCGCAACATCATGGAGTTCCCCGCGCGCTTTCCGGGCGCGCGGCTCATCGCGCTCGAGGAGAACTACCGGTCGACGCAGCCGATCCTCGACCTGACCAACGCGATCATCGCCGGCGCCAAGCAGCGCTACGCGAAGACGCTCTTCACCCGCAAGACGCACGGCACGCGGCCGCAGCTCGTCCCGGCCCCCGACGAGCGCTGGCAGAGCGCCTTCGTCCGGCAGCGCATCCTCGAGCTCCACGAGGAGGGCATACCGCTGACAGACATCGCGGTGCTGTTCCGCTCGTCCTTCCACTCCTTCGACCTCGAGCTCGAGCTCGCGCGCGCCGCCGTGCCGTTCGTCAAGCGCGGCGGCTTCCGCTTCGTCGAGACGGCGCACGTCAAGGACGTGCTCGCGCACCTGCGCGTCGTGGAGAACCCGCGCGACTCCGTCTCCTGGCATCGGATCCTGCTGCTGCTCGAGGGCGTCGGGCCGAAGCTCGCGGCGGCGGTGGTCGACTGGCTCGCGGCCGACGCACGCGGCGTCGCGGCGCTCGCCGAGTTTCCGGGCTCGCGGTTCGCGCGCGGGCAGGCGCTCGGCGCCCTGCGCCAGCTCGGTACGTTCCTCGCGTCGCTCGACCCGCGCGCCGCGCCGGTGACGCTGCTGCAGCACGTCGTCACGCACTACCGCCCGGTGCTCGAGCGGATCCACCGCGACGACGCGCCGAAGAGGATGCGCGACCTCGAGCAGTTCGTGACGCTCGCCGAGCGCTACCGGAGCCTCGCCCGGATGCTCGCCGACATGGCGCTCGAGCCGCCGAGCGACACGGTCGGCGACGTGATGGCCGTCGAGGTGGAGGAGGGCGAGATGCTGACGCTCTCGACCGTGCACTCGGCGAAGGGCCTCGAGTGGCACACGGTGTTCGTCATCTCGGTGACGGACGGGCGCTTCCCGTCGGCGTACTCGGTCGGCGACGTCGAGCTCGAGGAGGAGCGCCGCCTGCTCTACGTCGCCTGCACCCGCGCGCGCGAGAACCTCTACCTCACCTATCCGACGGTGCTGCACGAGCGCGCCGTCGGTCCGGTCGTGGTGCGGCCGTCGCGCTTCCTCGCCGACCTGCCGCGCGGCCTGCTCGAGGAGGTGACGCTGGTCGAGGAGGGCGCACGGTAGCGCGCCCTACGCGCCGCCCTTGCGGCGCGC
>JBFMAS010000071.1:7450-9840 GCA_040755575.1 Thermodesulfobacteriota bacterium | reverse complement strand
ATCTTCTCGGGACACGACGCGATCCTGGCCGTCGACATCGGCGGGACCAACATCCGCGCCGGCGTCGTCGAGCTCAACGCGAAGAAGGCGCCCGACCTGTCGAAGGCCTGCGTGTGGAAGTCGGAGCTGTGGCGCCACGGCGACGAGAAGGTGAAGCGCGACGAGGCGGTCGAGCGGCTCGTCGAGATGCTGCGCGGGCTCATCCGCCGCGCCGAGCGCGAGGGGCTCTCGCTCGCGCCGTTCATCGGCATCGGCTGCCCGGGCAAGATCGAGGAGGACGGCTCCATCGCCGGCGGCTCGCAGAACCTGCCCGGCAACTGGGAGAGCAGCCGGTTCCGGCTCCCGGAGTGCCTCACCGACGCGATCGAGTCGATCGACGAGCACGAGACCGTCGTGCTCATGCACAACGACGCCGTGGTCCAGGGCCTGAGCGAGGTCCCGTTCATGCAGGACGTCGAGCGCTGGGCGGTTCTGACGATCGGGACGGGGCTCGGCAACGCCAGCTTCACGAACCGCTCGAGCCGCTGACCCGCGTCCGACGAGACACATGGCGAAGACGAGACCGCGGCGCGCGGCGGACGCGCGCCGCGCCCTGTACCTGCTCCTGCTCCTCGGCGCGGCCGCGTGCGGACCGGTCGGGCATGCCGTGTCGATGGCCGGTGAGGCGACGAAGCTCACCTTCGAGGGCAGCGCGCGCGAGCTGCGTGACGACGCCGAGCCGCCCGAGGCCGAGCCGCCCGCCGCGACGGGGCCGCGGCTCGTCGTCCTCGCGCTCGACGGCGTCGACCGCGGGCAGCTCTACGAGATGCTCGAGGCGGGCTCCCTGCCGGAGCTCGCCGCGCTGCTCGGCGCGAGCGGCGGGGCGTTCGAGCACGCGCACTTCGAGCGGGAGGCGATGACGACGCTGCCGTCCTCGACCATGGTCGCGTGGGCGACGGTCATGACCGGTGTTCCTCCGGCGCAGCACGGCATCGCCGGCAACGAGTTCTTCATCCGCGAGACGCGCGAGCTCGCCGCGCCGGTCCCGGTCAGCGTTCCCGAGACGTCCCAGGTGATGGCGATCTACACCGAGGACTACGTCAACCGCCTGAGCCTCGCGCCGACCGTGTACGAGCGGATGCGCGAGCGGCGGCCGGATCTCCGCATCTGGGTCGCGATGCACCAGCTCTACCGCGGCGCCGACCGCCTGCTGCTGCCCGACCGGACGGCGCTCATCGAGACGATGCAGGTGAGCGTCGAGGACGAGCTGCGCGAGCTCCTCACCACCGAGGAGGCGCTGTCGCTCTACGAGGAGCTCGACCAGGAGTCGATCGAGAACGCGGTCGACGCGATCTCCGCCGACGGCACGCCCGACGTGCTGACCGTCTATCTCGCGGGCACGGATCACTACGCGCACGTGTCGCGCGACGGACCCGACGTCGCGCGCGAGCGCTATCTGCGCGAGGCGGTGGACCCGCTCGTCGGCGAGCTACGCGTCGCGCTCGAGGAGGCGGGCGGCCTCGACGACACGTACGTCGTCGTCACGTCGGATCACGGCCACACGCAGGTCGCGCACGACGATCGTCACTCGCTCGCGATGGAAGGCGACGACGAGCCGCCCGAGGTGCTGCGCCGCGCGGGCTTCCGAGTCCGCCCGTTCGCGCTCGAGCAGGAGCGGGGCGACTTCGACGCCGTCGTCGCCTACCAGGGCGCGATGGCCTACGTCTACCTGGCCGACCGCTCGACCTGCCCGGAGGCCGGCCAGGAGTGCGACTGGAGCAAGCCGCCGCGCTTCCGCGAGGACGTGCTGCCCGCGGCGGACGCCTTCTTCGCGAGCGACCGCAGCGGCGAGCCCGTGCCGGAGATGAAGGACACGCTCGACCTCGTGCTCGTGCGCGAGCCGCGGCCGGTGCCGGAGCCGGACCTCCCGTTCGAGGCGTACGTCGGCTGTGGACGGACGGTCCCGCTGCGTGCACACCTCGCTCGCCACCCGATGCCGCACTACGTCGCGCTCGAGCCCCGGCTGCGCGACCTGGCGGTCGGTCCTGCCGGCGAGCGCGCGGGCGACGTGCTGCTCGTCGCGCGCAACAGCGACCGGGTGCCGATCGAGGAGCGTCACTACTTCTCGCCGCCCTACCGCTCGTGGCACGGCAGCGCCGGGCGGAAGGACTCCGAGATCCCGCTGATCGTGGCGCACCGCGGGCGGACGGCGTCCGAGCTGCGGCGGATCGTCGGGCGGGTCGCGGGGCCCGCGCCCCGCCAGCAGCACGTCGGCGACCTGCTGGTCGCGCTCGCGACCGAGGACGAGCCCGCGCGGCGGTCCGCCTTCGCCGCGGCTTCGCCTTGATTGTCCGCGCCGCGCACGCGAACGTCCACCGTTCGTTCACGGGTACGCGCGCCACCGTTGCCTG
>JBFMAS010000071.1:0-7350 GCA_040755575.1 Thermodesulfobacteriota bacterium | reverse complement strand
GTCGCGCTCGCGACCGAGGACGAGCCCGCGCGGCGGTCCGCCTTCGCCGCGGCTTCGCCTTGATTGTCCGCGCCGCGCACGCGAACGTCCACCGTTCGTTCACGGGTACGCGCGCCACCGTTGCCTGTGACGGAAAGGCATGGGCGTGCAGGAAGCGACGGACTCGAAGGCCCCGGTGCTCGTCGTCGACGACAACCGCGACGTGCGCGAGGCGCTACGCATGATGCTCGAGAGCGAGGGGCTCGACGTCGAGACGGCGGCGGACGGCGAGCAGGCGCTGCGACGGATGCGCGAGTCGCCGCCGGCGGTCGTCCTGCTCGACCTCAACATGCCGCACCTCGACGCGTACGGCTTTCGCGAGGAGCAGCGCCGGGATCCGGCGCTGATGAAGATCCCCGTCGTGCTCTACTCCGGCGCATCGGACGTCGGGGAGGCGGCGGCCGCCCTCGGCATCGAGGCCTGGTTCGCGAAGCCGTTCGACCTCGACCGTATCTTGACGCTGCTCGAGCGCTTCGTGCGCTTCGCCTGACGGCCTCGTGCACCGGGCGGAGGCCGCCCGGACCGCCGCGCTCGCCCCGCCGCGATGCTCGTGTCTTGACGCGCGTCGAGCACAAGGATAGGCCGCGAGCGGCGGTTGCTCCGCATGAGCCTCGCGGAACAGGTCGCTCCCGAGGAGCGGTCCGGAGACGAGCCCGGGGAGGCGGCGCGCTTTCCCTGGCCTCTCTTCGCCGTGCTCGGCGCCGTGCTGCTCTTCGTCACGCCCGACGCGTCGAGCAATCCGTTCAACGGTCCGATGCTGGTGGCCGAGCGCATCCTGCGCGGCGAGGCGGACCTGCCGCCGGGCATCGGCTGGATGGAGACCTTCAGCCACCGCGACAAGAGCTATCTCGCGTACCCGCCGATGGCGACGTTCATCCTCGTGCCCTACGCGGCGCTCGGCGGAGCCGCGCTCGGGCAGACGGTCGCGAACTCGCTGCTGATCCTCGGCTCCGCGGTGCTGCTCTACCTGCTGATGCGCCGCATCCCGCGCCTCGACCGCCTCGCGCCGGTCGGGGCGTTCGTCTGGGTGGTCGGGACGCCGCTCCTGTACTCCGCGCACTACGGCACCGTGTGGATGCTGATGCACAGCGAGGGCAACTTCTTCCTGCTGCTCGCGCTCTACCTCGCTGTGTCGCGCAGGAGCTTCTTCTGGGCCGGCTTCGCGTTCATGGTCGCGAGCCTGACGCGCCACGCGATCCTGTTCTCGGCGCCGGCCTTCCTGCTGCTCGCGCTCGACGGGCGCTCCGCGCGCGGGCGGCGGGGCGAGGCGGTCCGCGCGCTGCTGCGCTTCGCCCTCGGTGCCGCCGTCCCCGCCGCCGGCGTGCTGCTCTACAACTGGTGGCTGTTCGACGACCCGATCAAGAGCCCGTACGTCACGAGCTGGCGACAGCACAGCGGCCGCTGGCTTCGCGCCGACAAGTCGATCGGCGCGTCGGTCTTCTCGCTCGGCTCGTTCCGCGCGAGGAACGTCACGCGCAATCTCGCCTTCTACTTGACGGCGCACCCGGTGGGCGTGCCGTGGTTCCCGTACGTCCGCTTCACCGGCGGCGGCGAGGCGATCTGGCTGCTGAGCCCGTTCTTCGTCGGCCTGCTGCTGCCGAATCTGCGGATCCGGACGGTGCGCTGGCTGCTCGCCGGCGCGCTGCCGATGCTGCTGTTCTACCTGCTGTTCGGGTACCAGGGCTATCTGCAGTTCGGCGCGCGCTACCTGAGCGACGTCTTCCCGTTCCTCGTCCCGATCGCGCTGTCGGCCTTCACGCGTCCCGCCGTCCTCTGGCGGCGCGTGCTCGCCGTGCTGATCGCGGCGTCGGTCGCCTTCAACGCCTACGGCGTGTTCGTGGTGAGCACGTACGGCCACGGCCTGCCGAGGGCGTGGGCGACGCCGGCCGAGGCGCGCAGGCCGCCCCCGGAGCGGCCGGGCGATCTGCGCCAGCGGCCGATCAGGCCGCCGCGCGAGCGCTGACGCGGTACGTCCGCGGCGAGGCGCCGAACTCGGCCCGGAAGGTGCGGATGAAGTTCGACAGATCGTCGAAGCCGGCGTCGAGCGCAACTTCGGTCACCGGTGCGCCCGTCGTCGCGAGCCGCAGGGCGGCGTCGCGCAGCCGCGCGCGCAGCAGCCACTGGTGCGGCGTGACGCCCGTCACGGCCTTGAACGTGCGCAGGAAGTGGTAGCGGCTCATGCCCGCCATGCGCGCGAGGTCGTCGAGCGCGTGCGGCGCTGCGGCGTCCGCTTCCATCGCGCGCAGGACGCGCGCGACGCGGGCGACGCCGGCCGGCGAAGGCGCCCGCTCCGCGCCCCGGCGCGTGCCCGCGGCGATCGTCAGGGCGGCGCCCGCGAGCTCGAGCGCGAGCTCCTCCAGCACGTCGCCGCCCGACGCCGCGAGCGCTGCGCGTGCGACGTGCGGCGCGAGCCCGCGCAGCGGCGGGACGCGATCGTGCTCGAAGACGGCGCGCGACGCGCCGGCGTCGTGCGCCAGGCGCTCGAAGAGGTCGCTCTCGAACTGAAAGGACAGGCAGCGATCGCCCTCGCCGTGCCGGTGCGAGCACTCGAAGGGACGGCCCTCGTTCACCAGCAGCAGCGCGCCCGGGGACAGCAGCGACGAGCCGCGCGCGCCGCGGTAGGCGAACGTCCCGGACAGGACGAGCGAGATCGAGGAGCGCGGCTGACACTCCTCGAAGGGACGATCGGCCGGCCCCGACGTGCAGACGATGTCGAGCACGCGCCAGCCGTCGCCCGCTGCCAGCACCCGCTGCGTCGCGCCGCCGCGCTCGCCGTGGATCGCCTTGCGCTCGAGGGCGGCCGCGAGCGGATCGGGCACCGGTCGTCGTGCGGATCGCAACTTTCGCCAAGTCTCCATGGGCGCGGTCGGCTAAGAGCCGGATCATGCGATCCTTCCATCGGGGGGCACCATGAGCAACGCCGGACCGAGCAAGCGGAGCCCGCTCTGCGGCGGCTGCGCCTGCGGTGCGCAGCGCTACGCCGTCACCGCGAGCCCGCTCATCGTCCACGCCTGCCACTGTCGCGACTGCCAGCGCATCACGGGCAGCGCGTTCGTGATCAACCTGTGGATCGAGAGCGAGCACGTGACCCTGACGCAGGGCGGGCTGCTCTCGGCGCGGCTCTCAGCGGGGAGCGGCAAGGCGCACGAGGTGTTCTTCTGCCCGGGGTGCGGCACGTACCTGTGGAGCCGCTATCAGCGCGTGCCGGCCGACTGCCTGTTCGTGCGCGCCGGCACGCTCGATCGCCCCGACGCCGTGACGCCCGACGTGCACATCTTCACGCGCAGCAAGCTGCCCTGGGTCGAGCTGCCGGCGGGGGCGCGCGCCTTCACGACGGGCTACAGGATCGACGCCGTCTGGCCGGCCGCGAGCCGCGAGCGCTTGCGGCGGAGCCGTGCGGCGCGCGGCTCCGCGGCGCCTGCCGCACCGGCCGCGGGGCGCTGACGCGTCGTGCGCCGCGCGCGCGGCTGTGCGGCGCCGATCTTGTTGGTCACCGCGTAGCCCGCACGCTCGAAGGCGCGCCACATGTACCAGCTCGCGACGCTGCGGTACGGCCGCCAGCGCTCGCCGAAGGCGAGCAGATCCTGCGGCCGCGGCAGGTGGCTCTTGCCGTACGTGACGCACCAGCCCTTACGGACGCCGAGGTCGTGCACCGGCAGGACGTCGGGGCGGCCGAGCCGGAAGATCAGGAACATCTCGACCGACCAGACGCCGATGCCGCGCACCGACACGAGCCGCTCGACGAGCTCCTCGTCGGACATCCGCCGCGCCTGCGCGAGCGTCGGTACGACGGCGTCGATCGTCTTGCGCGCGAGGTCCTTCATCGCCAGCACCTTCGCCGCGGACAGGCCGGCCTTGCGCAGCGCCGGCGTGCGCAGCCGCAGCATCTCCTCCGGCGTCGGCAGCCGGCCGTCGCGGCCGAGCGCGCGCACGCGCGCGAAGATGGTCTCCGCCGCCTTGCCCGAGATCGACTGGTAGGCGATCGAGCGCAGCAGCGCCTCGTAGGGCGAGCGCGGCTCGTCCGCGTGGATCGCGAACGGGCGCGTCGTCGCGATGAGCTCCGCGAGGCGCTCGTCGCGCGCCGCGAGGGTGCGCGTCGCCTCGTCCAGGTCGAAGGGCAGGTCCGTTCGCTCCGTCGTCATGTCGTCGCCTCGCTGTAGCGGATCGGCGGCGCTCACGATACGCGCATGCGCGCCGCGCGCGCTTGGCGAAAATTGCTCGCCCCGGGGTGCGCCGTCTTGCGTGCGAGCGAACGAGGATGCTACCTCGCGCGCCCTCATGGGCTTTCTCTCCGCGAGCTCGTCGATCGTGCGCTTCGATGCAAAGGCGCCCGCGCACCTCGATCGCGCGGCGCTCTGCCGCGCGGTCAACCAGCGTGCGTTCCGCGAGCACGACGAGGACGGCCTGCCGAAGGCCGAGGCGTACGGCTGGGTCGCGATCCACGACCCGCTGGTCGTCGAGCTCGAGACGAGCGACGTCTTCTTCCAGCAGTACGTGATGCTCGGCTTCCGCTACGACCGCCGCAAGGCGCCCGCGAAGCTCGTGCGGCTCGAGCGCCGCCGCGCCGAGGAGGCGCGCAGGCGCGAGCAGGGCCTCGAGCGCCTCGGCCGCGCGGTGCGCAAGGAGATCAAGGAGGAGGTCGAGGCGCGCCTTCTCCTCCAGGCCCTGCCGAGCCCGCAGCTCTTCGAGTGCGCCTGGAACCTCGACACCGGGACGCTCTACTTCACCGGCAAGGCGCGCGCGCCGCGCGAGGCGTTTGCAGCGCTCTTCCGCGATACCTGCGGCGTGGCGCCGGTGCCGGTGATTCCCTACCTCGCGGCGGAGCGCATCGGCCTCACCGGCGCGACCGTCGACGCCGTGCGTGCGGTCGAGCGCAGCTCGCTCGTCGGCGGTGCGGCTGCCTCGGGGGGAGCGGTGGCCGCCGTGGCCGGGGCGGCGTCGTGAGGGAGGATTTCCTCGCCGTCGTCGAGAAGAAGCGCTTCCTCGGCCGCGAGTTCCTCACCTGGCTGCTGTGGCGGCTCGAGGAGGAGGGTGGGCGGCTCGCGATCGGCGGCGACGTGGTCGAGCTCGCGCTCGGCGACCGGCTCGTGCTGCAGGAGCAGGGCGAGCGCAACGCCAAGCTGACGCTGGTCGACGAGGGGGACATGCGCAGCGAGCTCGGCGCGGGTCTGCGGCGCGGCAAGCTGGTCGACCGCGCGCGCCTCTCGGTGACGCTGCAGGAGCGCACCTGGCAGCTCACCCTCGACGGCGGGCTGCTGACGTACGACTCGCTGCGCTGCCCGCCGCTCGGCGACCGCGACGCCGGTCTCGCCGACGACCCGCGCGCGCTCTACGAGAACGACCTGTTCCTGCGCCTGGCCGACGTCGAGCACGTGGTGCAGCTCCTCGACCGGCTGTTCGCTGCGTTCTGCGAGCTGCGGGCCTCGTCACGCTGGGAGACGGACACCGTGCCGCGGCTGCGGAGCTGGGTCGCGGAGCTCGACTCGCGGATGGCGTAGCCGCGCTCGCGACGGAATCGCTCGCGGTCAGCGCGACAGGTAGCGGTCGAGCAGCGTCGTCACCTCGTCGCGGAAGCGCTCGGACGAGAGCGCTTCCGGCAGGCGCGCCGTCGCCGCCTCGCACAGCGCCGCGAGGCACGTCTCGACGACGAAGGCGACGGTGTCCGGATCGACGTCCTGCGGCAGCCCGACGCTGCGGACGAAGCGCGCGGTGCGTCCCCTGCGCAGCTCGGCGAAGGCGCGCAGCTCCTCGGGCGGCAGCGTCTCCTCGGCGAGCGCGTGCAGCGCCCGCGACAGCGCCGGGTCCGCGGCGTGGAGGTCGAGCTGCCAGTCGACCGCCGCGCGCAGGCGCTCGCCGCGGCCGCGCGCCGCGTCGTCGAGCGCGGCGGGCCGCGTCGCCTCGGCGCGTGCGAGCTGGCGCTCGATGAGCGCACGGACGATCGCCTTGCGATCCGGGAAGTACTGGTAGAGCGAGCCGACGCTCACGCCGGCGCGCTCGGCGACGTGGCTCGTCCTGAGGCCGCGTGGACCGGTCTCGGCGAGAATGCGAGCGGCCGCCTCGACGATCGCCTCGAAGGTCGCCTGCGAACGCGCCTGGCGCGGTGTCTTTCGCAGGTAGGTCACGAGCTTGGCCGCCCGCCGCTCGGCGGGGCGGAAAGCGAATGTACTGCGCTCCCCGGCCGGGTCAAACTCGTGGCAACGGAGGAAACGATCTGCGATGAGACGACGCCTCGCCAGGGTCGCGCTCCTGCTCCTCGCCGTCGCGCTCTTCGTCGGCTGGCGCGCCGACCGCCGTACGCCCGGACGCGCGACGCCGCCGCAGCCCGACGTCGAGGTGTCGGAGCGCGTCGTGCGCCGCGACGTGCGCTTTCCGTGCGGCGACGCGACGTGCGCCGCATGGCTCTACGTCTCCAAGCGCGCCGCGGGGCCCTTGCCCGGCGTGGTCATGGGGCACGGCTTCGCGGGCACGCGCGACGTCGGCCTCGCGGCGGCCGCCGAGAGCTTCGCCGAGGCGGGCATGGCCGCGCTCGCGTTCGACTACCGCCACTTCGGGGCGAGCGGCGGGTTGCCGCGCCAGCTCGTCGATCCGTGGTCGCAGCTCGAGGACTGGCGCGCGGCGCTGCGCTGGCTCGCGGCGCAGCCGCTGGTGGATCGCGAGCGGATCGCGCTGTGGGGCTCGTCGCTCGGCGGCGGGCACGCGCTGATCGTCGCGGCCGACGAGCCGGTGCGGGCCGTCGTGGCGCAGGCGCCGCTCGTCGACAGCTCGGTCGAGGGCGAGGCGACCTTCTACGGAGCCGCCTGGGCGGTGCGGCTGCTGCTCACGGCGTGGGCCGACCTCGCCTGGTCCGCGCTCGGCGGCGACGCCGTGGCGATGCCGGCGATCGCGCCGCAGGGCCGCTTCGGCATGATCGTCGACGACCGCGCGCACGCCGCGTTCGAGACCCTGGTCCAGCCGGGCTCGAGCTACCGCAACGCCGTCGCCGCGCGCTCGATCCTCACCTTCGACGAGTACGATCCCGCTCGGCAGGCGGCCGGGATCCGGGTGCCGGTGCTGCTGATCGCCTCGCGGGACGACCGCTTCGCACCGTTCTCTGCCGTCGAGCGCTTCGCCGCCGGGCACGCCGACGTCACCGTCGCGACGTTTCCCGGCGACCACTTCGACGTCTATGCGCCGCCGGCGGCGGACGAGGCGATCGCGGCGGCGGTGGCGTTCCTGCGCGCGCAGCTCGGCGCCGGCTCCGGTGCGACGGTCGCCGACGCCGGCGGCGGCGGCTGAGCGCGCGCGTCGCGCGCGCTGGCACGCGAGGTGAGA
>JBFMAS010000070.1:0-11802 GCA_040755575.1 Thermodesulfobacteriota bacterium | reverse complement strand
TGCCGGCGTCCCACGCCGCCGGCACCTCGCAACGCCGGGCGCGCGTGCGCGGTCCTTCCAAGCGGGCGCGCGCTCGGCCATCCTCTTCTCACCCCGTCGAGCAAGCGATGCCCTGGTCACGCGCTCTCGTCCGAATCGCGGCGCTCGCCTGCAGCGTGCTCCTCGCCGCTGCGGCGGGCGCGCGTGCGCACGACTTCTGGATCGAGCCCTCGACCTTCCGCCCGGCTTCCGGCGAGCTCGTCGCGCTGCGGCTCCGCGTCGGCGAGCGTCTCGCCGGCGATCCGGTGCCCCGCAGCGAGGAGATGATCGCCCGCTTCGTCGCGGTCGGACCGGACGGCGTCGAGGCGCGGATCGTCGGCCGCGACGGCAGCGAGCCGGCGGGGCTGACCTCGCTCGCGCGGCCGGGGCTGCACGTCGTCGGCTACCGCAGCCGGCCGAGCTTCATCGAGCTCGAGCCGGCGAAGTTCGACTCCTACCTGCTCGCCGAAGGCCTCGAGCGCATCCGCGACCTGCGGGTCGCGCGCGGCGAGGCGAGCCGCCCGGCACGCGAGCGCTACTCGCGCTGCGCGCGGGCGCTGCTCGCGGTCGGCCCGGACGCCGCCCTGCAGGCCGACGCGGCGCTCGGCTTCACGCTCGAGCTGCTCGCCGAGCGCAACCCCTACGCACTCGAGCCGGGCGAGGAGCTGCCGCTCCGCCTCACGTACGACGGCGCGCCGCTCGAGGGCGCGCTGGTCGTCGCGCTGAGCGAGCGCCGCCCCGAGGCGACCGTGGGGGCGCGCACGGACGCCGACGGGCGCGTCCGCCTGCGGCTCGACGCCGCCGGCGCGTGGCTCGCGAAGGCCGTGCACATGGTCGCGCTGCCGCCCGGCGAGGACGCCGAGTGGGAGAGCACCTGGGCATCGCTGACCTTCGCGCTCGGCACGGCGGACGCGCCGAGCGCGGCCCCAGGTCGAGCAGCTCAGTAGCCCTGCAGCGCCGCGGCGCGGTCGCGATGGTACGGCGCGTCGCCGAGCAGGATCTCCGCCGCACGCGCGCGCTTCAGGTAGAAGCCGATGTCGTGCTCGTCGGTCATGCCGATGCCGCCGTGCATCTGCACCGCCTCGCTCGCGACCAGCACGAAGCCCTCCGAGAGGCGCGCCTTCGCGACCGAGGCGAGCAGCGGTGCGTCGGACGAGCCGTCGTCCAGCGCGCGCGCCGCCGCCATCACCGCGGAGCGCGCGAGCTCGGTCTCGATGAACATGCGCGCCGCCCGGTGCTTCAGCGCCTGGAACGTGCCGATCACGACGCCGAACTGCTTGCGCTCCTTCAGATACGCGAGCGTCATCTCGAAGGCGCGCACCATGCCGCCGAGCATCTCGGCGCACAGGCCGACGACCGCGCGGTCGAGGACCGGGTCGAGCACGTCGGCGCCCTTGCCGAGCTCGCCGATCAGCGCATCGGCCGGGACCTCGACGCCGTCCAGGCGGATCAACGCGGCGGCGCGGTGGTCGACGAGCTGCTGGCGGCCGATCGTCACGCCGCGCGACCTCGGGTCGACCAGGAACAACGACAGGCCGGCGCGCTCCCCGGCTGCGCCGGCCGTGCGCGCCGACACCACGAGGCGCTCGGCGGCGCCGCCGTCCAGCACGATGTCCTTGACGCCCGTCAAGCGAAAGCCGCCGTCTCGCGCCACCGCGCGCGCGTCGACGTGGTGCGGCTCGTGCCGCGCCCCCGGCTCGTGGTGCGCGAGCGCCAGCACCAGATCGCCCTTCGCGACGCGCGGCAGCAGCTCGCGCTTCTGCGCATCCGAGCCGCCGAGGACGATCGCGTTGCCGCCGAGCAGCACCGTCGACAGGAACGGCTCGGGCGCGAGCACCTTGCCGAGCTCCTCCAGCACGACGGCGAGGTCGGCGTAGCCGAGGCCGAGGCCGCCGTACTCCTCGGGCAGCGGGATGCCGGGCCAGCCGAGCTGCGCCATCGCACGCCAGGACTCGGGCGAGAAGCCCGACGGGTCCCCGGAATCACGCAGCGCGCGCAGGCGCGACACGGGCAGGCTCGCCGCGAAGTCCGCCGCGCTGCGCTGCAGAAGCTGCTGCTCCTCCGTCAAGACCAGATCGCTCACGCGCGTGCCCCTTCTTCGCGTGCCGACGACAGCGCGCTCGCGACATCGTCGCACGACGTCACCGTCGCGAGCAGGCGGACCGAATGCTCGAGCACCATGCGCGCGTACTCCGGCGGCGCGCCGGTGACGCCGTCGTGCGGCACCACGACCTGGTAGCCGCGGTTCACCGCCTCGATGATCGTGCCGAGGATCGCGATGTTGAGGCTCACGCCGAGCAGCACGACGGTACGCACGCCGAGGCTGCGCAGCAGCGAGTCGAGCTCCGAGTCGTGGAACAGCGAGACGCCGTGGTGGCGCGGCACGAGGTAGTCGGTCTCGGCCGGACCGAGCTCCGGCACCAGCGCCGCCGCCTCGCTGCCGGCGAGCATCCCGGGGCCGCCCGTCTTGCGGGTCGCGGCGAGAAGACGGCAGTTCACCGTGACGCCGCCGCCGTCCGGACGCCGCACCACGATGCCGTGCAGCACCGGGACGCGCGCCGCGCGCGCGGCATCGAGCACGCGCGCCATGCGCGCCACCATGCCGCTCTCGCGCACGGCCTCGGCCAGCGCCGACAGGGCACCGCCGCTGCCGATCACTCCACGCTGGCACTCCGACGTGATCACGGCGCTCGTGCCGGGGCGCAGGATGTCTCGCAGCTCGAGGGGCATGCTTCCTCCGTGGGCGGCGACGTTACCGCGCGCCCCGCGGACGCGCCAGAGCGCGCGCCGAGCCCGCGCTCAGGCGTCGACGAGCACGCCCGGGTTCAGGATGCCGTTCGGGTCGAGCGCGCGCTTCGCCGCGACGAGCGCGCGCGCGAAGCCGTCCGGGCGCTGGCGGTCGTACCAGGGCCGGTGGTCGCGGCCGACGGCGTGGTGGTGCGTGATCGTGCCGCCGAGCCGGAGCAGGGTCTCGGACGCGGCCGCCTTGATCTCCGCCCACTGGGAGAGCTGGGAGCCGCGTCTGCCGGGCGCGATCACCGAGTAGTAGGGCGCCGGCCCGTCGGGGTAGACGTGCGTGAAGCGGCAGCTCACCTGACCCGCGCCGCACACGCGGCGCACGGCGTCCTGCGTCGCGTCCATGACGGCGGCGTGGAACGCGGGAAAGCGCTCCCACGTGATCGCGGTCTCGAAGGTCTCGCTGATCATGCCCATCGCCGCGAGCACGTCGCGCAGGTAGGGACCGTCGAGGAACGCCTTGCGCCACGCGCCGACCGCGCCCTCGCGCGCGCCTCGCTCGTCGTCGCGCGTCTCGCCCGCGCCGGGCGGCACGTTGCCGCCGTGGTCGCGGCAGATGTCGAGCGCGCGCGCCATCCACGCGTCCGGACGGTGGTCGGCGGACTCGAAGCCGAGGACCAGCACCGCGACGTCGCCCGCCCCGGCGCCCGACGTCATCGCCTCGCCGGCATCGAGCAGCCGGCAGTTGGTCGGCGCGAGGCCCGACTGCGCGATCGCGCGCACCGTCTCCGCGCCGGCGAGGAAGTCGCCGAACGTCACCGACGCCGAGGCGCGCCAGCGCGGCCGGTCCTGGAGGCGCATCCACGCCTCGGTGATGACGCCGAGGATCCCCTCCGAGCCGACGAACATGCGGTCGGGGCTCGGCCCGGCGCCGGAGCCGGGCAGGCGGCGCGTCTCGACGAGGCCGGCCGGGGTGACGACGCGCAGGCTCTCCACGAAGTCGTCGATGTGCGTGTAGAGCGTCGCGAAGTGGCCGCCCGAGCGGGTGGCGATCCAGCCGCCGAGCGAGCTGACCTCGAAGGACTGCGGGAAGTGGCGCAGCGTCAAGCCGTGCGGCCGGAGCTGGTCCTCGAGCGCGGGACCGAGCACGCCGGCCTGGATGCGCGCCGCGCGCGACGTGCGGTCGATCTCGAGCACGCGGTCGAGCGCGCCGAGGTCGACCGTGACCGCCGCCGCGTGCGCACCGTCCGCGGGCGGCTCGACTCCGCCGACCACGCTCGAGCCGCCGCCGTACGGGATCGCCGCGGCGCCCGTCGCTGAGCACCAGTCGAGGACCGCGACCAGCTCGTCCTCGCTGCGTGGCCGCGCGATCACGTCGGTCGGGTTCGGGTACTCGCGCGCGAGCGCGCGCACGACGTCGCGGAACGACTTGCCGTAGCTGTGGCCGGCGCGGTCCTCCGGGTCGGTCGAGCAGATCGCGGCCAGGTTCGCGGGCGGCACGATCCGGGGCGCGCGCAGCGCGAGCTCCTCGACGCGCGGCGGCGGCGTGATCGCCGGCGCGTCGATCCCGAAGCGTGCCGCGAGCAGCTGCGCGATCCGTCCCTGCTGCTCCGCGTTCGGACCGTGGCCCTCGTAGCCCCAGCCCCAGAACCTGCGTCGCGGACGTTCGTTCGAGCTCATGCATGGCGTCCTTTCACCCGCGCGCCCCGCGACGCAACCCCGCGAGCTTGCTTCGCCGGCGCGCTTTCGCGGATGGTGGCGCCATGCCGACGCGAGCGGTCGCAGCTCGAGGACGGCGCCGCGGCCGGGTGGGCGGGTGACCGTGCGCCTCGTGCTACGCGACGCTCGTCGCAGCCCTGCGGACCGCACCTGGCTGACCAACGTCTACCCGCTCTACCTGCACGACCTGTCCGCGTTCGACGACGGCTATTACGAGCTCGACGAGCGCGGCACCTGGCAGCCCGATCACCTGCCGTCGTGGCTCGACGAGGCGGACGACCTGCCGCTCGTGATCGTGGCCGAGAACCGTCGCGTCGGCTTCGCGCTCGTCAATCAGGCGCCGTCGCCGCACGTCGCGCGGGCCTGCGACTACCGCATGTCGGAGTTCTTCGTGCTCGCGCGCGAGCGTGGTGCGGGCATCGGCACGCGCGCCGCGCACGCCGTCTTCGACCTGCTGCCGGGGGTGTGGGAGGTGAGCGAGCTGCCGCGCAACGAGCGGGCGATCCGCTTCTGGCGGCGCGTCATCGGCGACTACGCGCGCGGGCGCTACGTCGAGCGTTGCACCGACGAGGAGGTGCGTCAGGAGTTCCGAGCGCGTCCCGCCCTGCGGCGCCGGGCCCGCTGACGGGTCAGCGCTCGCCTTCGCGGCCCTCGAGCCACGAGACCCAGATCAGGAACGCGCTCTCCTCGAGCGCCTCGATGTCGTGCGGCGTCTTGTGATCGAGCGCCAGCAGCCCGCCGGCGCCCACCTCCATCCGCTGGTCGCCGACCTCGAGCCGGACGCGACCGGACAGGACGTGGATCGCGACGCGGCCCTCGGTCTCGTCGCGATTGCGCTCGATCCGCGACCCCGGGCGCATGACCGTGAGCACGACGCGCAGGTCCGGATACTTGACGAGCGTCATCGCGTTGCGGCCCATGCGCTGCCACTCGTCCTCCTGGCGGAGCTGCACCTGCTCCGCGGCGAGGTCGCGGTACATGATCTTCTCGGCGAGGCTCGGCAGCGAGCGCACCGACTCGCGGCCGCTTTCCGTTGCACGAGCCGACTCGGGGCCCGCGGATTGCGTTGCCATCGTTCGTCGTCCCTCCAGTTTGCGCGCGCGATCGCTCGCGGGGCCGGTGCGCGGTTGGTCTGCGATGACGCTACCACGGGTCTCCCGCCGAGCGAACGACGTCGCGATCGGTCGGCCGGCACACCGCGCACGGGCGGTAGCCGACGGCTCGCGCCTCCGCGACCGACGCGACGACGATGCGGTTGCGCTCCGCGATGCGCCGCTCGCTCGGGCAGCCCCGCCGGCAGACGATGCGCGTCGTCGTGCAGCCGACGAGAGCGGGCGTCGCCCGCTCGAGCAGCAGGAGGCGCTGCTTCACCTCCGCCGCACCGAAGCTGTAGCCGCCCATCGTGCCGTCGCTGCGCACGACGCGGTGGCAGGGGACCAGCAAAGGCACCGGGTTCGAGCCGAGCGCGTTGCCGACCGCTCGCACCGCGCCCGGCTTGCCGATGTGCGACGCGATCCAGGCGTAGGTGCGCACCTCGCCGAGCGGAATCGCGCTCGCCGCACCGAGCACCGCGCGCTGGAAGCCGTGCACCGCGCACAGGTCGACGGGGACCCCGAACCAGCTCCGCTCGCCCTCCAGGTACTGCGCGATCTCGTCGCGCGCCTGCTCCGCGACGCGCCGTGCCGTGCGCGTCGGCGCGTCGATGCGGCCGCTGCCGAGTGCTACCCGTCGCACACCGGCGTCGCTCGCCGCGATGTCGATCGCGGGCAGCAGCCGCTCGGCGAGGGGCGCTTCGCCGAGCGTCTCCACGAGATGCAGCGCCGAGGCGGCGCCTGGTCGATGCGTCGTCGGCGCGTCGAGGAGCCCGCGCCAGGTACGGTCTTCGCCGGAGCGTTCTGCGGGGATCACGACAGCGTTCCTCCGAGGTGACGGCGCAGCGCTTGCCGACCGCGCCGGAGTTGTGTCTTGACGGTGTTGACGCTGACGCCGCGCACGCGCGCGACGTCCTCGTACGACAGGTCCTCGAGGTAGCGGAGCAGCACGACGGCGCGCGTCTCCGCGGGCAGCTTGGCGAGGGCCGCCTGGACGTCGAGCCGCTCCGCGAGCGGCGCCGCGGGTGCCTGAGCGTCCGGGTCCGCCGCCAAGTGCTCGTGCCGGCGCTTGCGCCAGGTGTCGATGCAGACGTTGGTGAGGATCCGGTAGAGCCAAGTCGAGCCCTGCCAGTGCGCGTGGAACTCGCCCGCGTGCAGGTGGATCTTGAGAAGCGCCATCTGCACGCTGTCCTCGGCGTCGTGCTCGTTGCCGAGCATGCGCCACGCGACGCGGAAGAACCGCCCGTGGTAACGCTCGGCAAGCCGTGCCAGCGCTTCCCCGTCGCCCCGTGCGATGCTCGCGAGCAACGCGGCATCGCTCGACGCACTCGCCGCTGCGCTCGCCTCTCGCGCGACGCCTGCCCTCGCGACGGCGCGCATCACGCCCTCGCCCGTGCGCGCGTCGTGGCGTGCGTCGTCGAGCTCATCGTCGTGCCCTCCCCGCTGGCTTCGGGCTCCGGCCGCGGCGACGTGCCGCGGCCTCTGGCTCGTATACGCGCGGCGCCGCCGTCTCGGGTGACGGCGCGTCGAACCAGCGCGTGAAATCGCGCGCGACCGTCCGCTGGCGCTCGTCGGCCAGCCGGTAGACCCGCTCGCGGCCACGTCGCTCGTCGACCACCGGGCCGGCCGACCGGAGCACGCTCAGGTGGCGCGACGTGGTGGGCCAGCTGCAGCCGAAGCGCTCGGCTCGGCGCCCGGCTTGAGCGTGTACGTGCAGATGCTCGTCATGGCCGCTCCTCCGCGCAATCCTTGGCGAATCGGCTAATCGTGGGCAACGGGGTCGCGACGCCGCGGCACGCCGCCTAGGCTCATGACGGAGGTCGACCGATGAAGGCAGGGCTCTATCTGCGCAACATGGGGCCGCAGTCCGAGCGCGCGCTGCTGCTCGCCTGCGCGCGCGCGGCCGAGGCCGCGGGCATCGACGACCTGTGGGTCGCAGACCACGTCGCGATCCCGCCCGACGACGCCGAGGGCTCGGGCGGACGCTACCTCGACCCGCTCGCGACGCTGGCGTTCCTGGCGGGCGCCACCGAGCGCATCGGCCTCGGCACCGGCGTCCTCGTGCTGCCCTACCGCCCGCCGCTCGCCACCGCGAAGTGGGTCGCGACCATCCAGGAGCTGTCCGCTGGTCGGCTGCGTCTCGGCGTCGGGGCCGGCTGGATGGCGGCGGAGTTCCGCGCCCTCGGCGTGCCGCGCGAGCAGCGCGGGCGCATCACCGACGCGACGCTTGCCTTCCTGCACGACTGCTTCGCGTACGACCAGGTCGAGGCGAACGGGCAACGGTTCCTCTTCCTGCCGAGACCCGAGCGGCCGCCGATCCTCGTCGGCGGGGCGCCGCCGCACGCCTTGCGCCGGGCGGTCGAGCACGGCGACGGCTGGATGCCGACCGGCGGGGACGTCGCGCGGCTCGCCCCCGCCGTCGAGGAGCTGCGCAGGCGCGCCGCTGCGGCGGGGAAGCCGGAGCCCGCGGTCGTGCTCGTCACGTCGCTGCCGCTCGACGACGAGCAGCGTGCCGCCGACCGCGTCGACGAGCTCGCGAGCATCGGCGTGACCGGGGTCGTGCACGGCTGGCGCTACCGCAGCGTCGACGAGTTCGCCGCGGTCGCCGGCACGCTGGCGCGGATCGTGCAGCGGCGTCGAGGGACACGGTAGGCCCGGCGCCGGCATCTGCGCCGGCGCGCGGCCACCGGACGGACGCCGGCAAGTCATGCAACACCCCCGAGAACGAACGGAAGAACGTACGCTGGAAGAAGCGCGGGAAGAGGAGCATGTAACCGGCTCCGGCAGCGGAGTGGTCCACGCGACGTACCGCGTGGCGCGGCGCATCGTGATCGCGGTCGTGGGGACGACCGTGCTGCTGCTCGGCGTCGTCCTCATGGTGACGCCGGGACCGGCCTTCGTCGTGATCCCGATCGGTCTCGGCATCCTGGCCGTCGAGTTCTCGTGGGCACGTCGCTGGCTCGAGCACGTGAAGAACGCGTACGACGGCGTCAAGAATGCGTACGCCGGTGCATCGCTGCGCTCCGGCCGCCGCAACGGGGACGAGCAAGCGGTGGACGATAGCTGAGCCGGGATGTCGTCCGCCGCGCGTCCGTGCCATCATCGCGGGCGATGAAGCCCCGCATCCGTCTCGCGACCGAGGCTGACGTCCCGCTGATCGCCTGGGTGCAGCAGGAGGCCGCGCGCTCGCACCTGCCGATCGGATTCTGGGATCTCGCCTTCCCGGGCGAGGACGAGCAGCGCCTGCGCATCATCGCGCGGATCGCGCGCGCGCGGCCGCGAAGCTTCTGCCACTGGAGCGGTTTCCTCGTCGCCGAGGTCGACGGCGTGCCGGCGGCGGCGCTGTCGGGCTACGAGGAGCCATCGATCGCCGCCGGCACCGCCCTCGAGGAGGCGCTGCAGCAGGCGCTCGACGAGGAGCGCTGGAGCGTCGACCAGCGCGCGGCGATGGGAGCGCGCATCGTGCCGTTCCTCACCTGCATTCCCGAGACACCGGAGGACGCGTGGGTCGTCGAGTGGGTCGCCACGCGCCCCGAGCATCGCGGTAAAGGGGTGATCAAGACGTTGCTCGAGGAGGTCATCGCGCGCGGGCGGGCACGCGGCCACTCGACGGTGCAGATCGGCGTGCTGATCGGCAACACGCCTGCGCAGCGCGCCTACGAGGGCGCCGGCTTCCGCGTCGTCGACGAGAAGCGCCACCCCGACTTCGAGGCGGCGCTCGGCTCGCCGGGCATCCGGCGCCTGCTGCTGCAGGGCCGCTAGCGGGTGTTGGTCGGATCGTCGATCGGACGCGCGCCGACCGAGCGGTTGAGCAGGATGTACGGCGTCTGGCGCTGCTCGTGCGCCTGACGCGCGATCTGCGACTGCGAGCGGTCGCTTCCGGTCAGCGCATACGGCTTCTGCGCGCCGCGATCCGGCGTCGCGAGGTTGTGCTGGTTGCGCGGGTCGAAGAACCCCTTCTGCGAGGTCGCGAGCGCAACGGTCGCGGTACCGAGGGCGGCGGCGAGCACCATGGTCGTCATCAGCGTTTTCATCGATCTCGATCCTTTCTTCTGATCGTCGCGCGGCGCGCGGCGTCCATCAGCACTTTCGATGCTGTCGATGCTCCGATGTTGTGGCAAGGGGTCGGTTTCGAGAATTGACGCGGTTGCTCGCAGAAGCAGCACGCTGCCCATTCGTTGAGCACGAAACGCGCGCGTAGGTACCGAAAACGCGCGCCCGCGCGCCGGCACGTACGTTGCCATTGCGGCCGTGGCACGCACGCACGCTCTGCTGCTCGCGCTCGCGCTGCTGTCGGCATGCACGCCGACGCGGCTCGCGCGCCGCGTGCTCGCGGACGAGGCGGCGCGCGACGCCGGACACGTGGCCCGCCTCGAGCGCGTCGGCCGCGTGCTGACCCCGCCCGAGCGGGCCGGCGAGCTCATCTCGTTCGCGCTCTCGTCGCACGCGGAGCTCGGTGCGTGGTCGTGGCCCGACGGCGACGTGCGGGTGAGCCGTGCGCTCGTCGAGCTGCTCGACGACGAGCAGCTCGCCGCCGTGCTCGCGCACGAGCTCGGCCACCTGCTCGACGAGGGTCACCTCCGCGCGATGCCCGCCGCGCTGGCGGGTGACGACGGCCGCCGCGGACCCGAGGCGCGCGCCGACGCGCTCGGCTGCGTGCTGCTCGCGGAGCGGGGGCTGCACGCCGGTGCCCTGCCCGCGATGCTGCGCACGGTGGCGCGCGCGATCGCGCAAGGCGCACCGGGGCCGGACCCCGCCGCCCTGCTGCGACGCGCGCGCGACGCCGAGGCGGCGTGCAAGCCGTCGAGCCGAAGCTCCGTCGACGAGCGCGCGATCAGCGCTCGGGCGTCAGCGCGCCGCTGAGCGCGGGAAAGACCTTCGCGATCTTGCGCAGCACGTACTCGCCGTACGTTCCATCGAGCACGTGCACGTCCGCTCCGTCCCAGCGCGCGTCGTTTCGCGGCGGATCGCCGCGGCACGTCTCGATGGGACGCACCTCGGCGTGCCAGCCGGGGTCGAAGAAGAAGGGAAAGGACAGGCGATCGTGCGCGGCGCGGTTGCGCACGCGGTGCGGCGTCGAGCGGTAGCGGCCTCGCGTCATGCGGTCGAGCATGTCGCCGATGTTGCACACGAAGGAGCCCGGGATCGGACGCGCCTCCACCCAGCCGTCGCGCGATTCGACCTCGAGGCCGCCGGACTCGTCCTGCTTGAGAACCGTCAAGAGCCCGTAGTCGGTGTGCTCGCCGACGCCCCGGCTCGCGTCGCGCGACGTTGCGGGCAGCGCCGGGTAGTTGAAGATGCGGAACAGGACGAGCGGGTCCTTCGTGTAGCGCTCCTCCAAGTAGCTCTCCTCGAGCTCGAGACCGAGCGCGACGCCGCGCAGCAGCGCGTGGCCTAGGCCGGTGAGCGCGTCCAGGTACGCGAGCACAGCGCTGCGCAGCTCGGGCAGCCCGGACGGCCAGAGGTTCGCGCCGTGCAGCGGCGTGCCGGCGGCGACCAGCGGATGGGCGTCGGGCAGCTCGCTGCCGAAATAGATCCCTTCCTTCGCGTCCGGCCGTCCCGAGGTGAGCTCGGCGCCGACCGGGAAGTAGCCGCGCCACGCGCGTCCGCCGCGCGCCATCGAAATCTCGAGCTTCTCCTCGAGCGGCCGGGCGAAGAATCGCCGGCTCGCGTCGACGAGCTCGTCCTGCAGCCCCGCGTCGACCCCGTGGCCGACGACGTAGAAGAAGCCGACGTCGCGGCAGGCCTGCGCGATCGCGGCCGCCACCTCGAACCGCCGCGCGCCGCCGCCGACGAGCGCAGAGACGTCGATCACCGGCAGGCCGTGGAACGAGTCTCCCACGGCCTGCTGCATAGCACGGCTACCGATCCGCCGGCGGCGCCGCGGTCACCACGGCGGCGACCGCGGCGGTGATCTCCGCAGGGTCGGCCGGCTTCGCGACGTGCATCTGGAAGCCCGCCGAGAGCAGCCGCACGCGGTCCTCGGTCGACGCGTACGCCGTGAGCGCGACGGCCGGCAGGCGGCCCACCGGGCCGGGCAGCGTGCGTACCTTGGCCTCCGCCAGCACCGACACCGCGGACAGCGCCGAGCTGACGATCCCCGGTCCGACGCCCCAGAGCCACGACGTCAGGAAGATCACCGGCCAGAACGCAAAGAACGTGAGACGGTCGTGCAGCAGGGGGATCGCCGCCGTCACCATCGTGGCGACCGCGACCGCGGCGACGGCGGCGAGGTAGC
>JBFMAS010000069.1:0-8183 GCA_040755575.1 Thermodesulfobacteriota bacterium | reverse complement strand
CGCCGCTTTCCCGAGCCGTCCTTGGCTGCCGCGAAGCGCACAGTCGCTCGCGACGTGCGAGGCGCGGCGCAGGGCCCGGGCCCACCGCACCGCGCCCACCGGCACCAAGAAGCGTACGCTCGCGAGAAAGCGCACCGACCTACTGATCGAGCGGAATCGCGATGTCGACGACGTCGTCCCCCAGCGCGCCGATCAGGACCGCGCGCCCCGACAGCAGGTCGACGCGGTAGAAGCCGCGCACGCCGCCGACCGACAGCGACGCGAAGCCCGCGTTGCGCACCGCCACGCCGCCCTGCAGCGTCGAGTACACGTCGAAGCCGATCGGCTCGCCCGCGTCGACGCCGAGCTTGCCGGTCGCGAACAGCGTGCCCGCGTTCGGCGGCGACTGGATCGCCACCTGGTCCATCGTCCCGTCGACGTCGAGCAAGGTCGTCGCGGTGCTCGGGTCGAGGTCGTTGTTGGTGTAGGCGGCGCCCGTCACGCCGAGCGCCGTCTGCGGCGCGGGCGGCGTGCCGACCAGGTAGTTGAGCGTGCCGTCGGCGATCGTCGTGCCGCCCTCGTTGACGTTGTGACGCAGGTCCTGGCCGGTGTCGCTGACGATCCGCAGCCGGTCGGCCGCCGGGTTGAAGTCGACGCCGAACGCCGTCGCCGCCGGGTCGAGCGGGATCGTGAGCTGCGAGATCTTGAGCGCGGCCGGGCTCCGCGGGTCGACGAAAACGTAGACGCCACCCGCGTCGCCGACCCCGTAGAGCGCGCCGGTCTGCACGCGGAAGTCGATGCCGACGAGCCGCGTGTCGGGGGCCACGAGGCCGGTGACGAAGCCCAGCTCGCGCATCGGCCGGCGCGGGTTGCACTCGCCGAAGCGCACCAGCCGGCCGTCGCCGGTGAGGCCGACGATCTGCAGCTGTGGTCCGCCGCCGAGCTTCGCGCGCTGGCCGCAGCTCTGGGCGCGGGCCGGCTGCGCCGCGACCGTGGTCGCGAGCAGCGCGCCGAGCGCGAACGAGAATGCACGTCGAGACATGGTTCTTCCTCCTG
Source organism: Thermodesulfobacteriota bacterium (assembly GCA_040755575.1). Taxonomy (GTDB): domain Bacteria; phylum Desulfobacterota; class Binatia; order UBA12015; family UBA12015; genus DATCMB01. The sequence continues at coordinate 7,148 of JBFMAS010000069.1, read as the reverse complement.
AGATTCCGTCCAGGCGCACGCCCGGCGTGGCGCTCGCGACGCGTTCCGCGAGCCGGTTGCTGCGAGGGCCGGCCCGGATGGGGATGGTGTGCCGCCGGCCGCTCGCCGATCACCCCGATTACGTGCGCGGCGCGCGATCGGATGCGGCGCGGAGCTCGCGAGCGGGTTGTCGCGCCCGGCGGACGGCACTATGCAGGGCTCAAGAAAGGCCTTTCGCACCCCGGGTCGTGGCTGCTACTAGTTGAAGATCGGCTTCCGTTTCTGCGATGGAGTAATCATGCAGGCTAATGCGCACGTGAAGAGATGGGTCGACGAGATGGCCGCGCTGTGCGGGCCCGAGCGGGTCGTCTGGTGCGACGGGTCGGAGGAGGAGCGCGAGCGCCTCACCGCCGAGGCCGTCGAGACCGGCGTGCTGCTGCCGCTCAACCAGGAGAAGCTGCCGGGCTGCTACCTCCACCGCAGCGACCCGAACGACGTCGCGCGCACCGAGCACCTCACCTTCATCTGCACGCCGCAGGAGGAGGACGCCGGCCCGACCAACAACTGGATGTCGCCCGCCGACGCCGACAAGCGCGTCCTGCCGCTGTTCAAGGGCGCGATGAAGGGCCGGACGATGTACGTCGTGCCGTTCCTGATGGGACCGGTCGGCTCGAAGTTCTCGAAGGTCGGCGTCGAGATCACCGACAGCGTCTACGTCGTGCTCAACATGCGGATCATGACCCGCATGGGGAAGGTCGCGCTCGAGCACCTCGGCGAGTCCAACGACTTCACCCGCTGCCTGCACTCGCTCGGCGACCTGTCGCCCGATCGCCGCTTCATCTGCCACTTCCCCGAGCGCAACGAGATCTGGAGCGTCGGCTCGGGCTACGGCGGCAACGCGCTGCTCGGCAAGAAGTGCCTCGCGCTGCGCATCGCGAGCACGCTCGGCAGGAAGGAAGGCTGGCTCGCCGAGCACATGCTGATCGTCGGCGTCAAGACGCCGGAGGGCAAGACGCACTACGTGACCGGCGCGTTCCCGAGCGCTTGCGGCAAGACCAACATGGCGATGCTCGTGCCGCCGCCCTCGATGAAGGGCTGGGAGGTGCGCACGGTCGGCGACGACATCGCCTGGCTGCGTCCGGGCGCCGACGGCCGGCTGTGGGCGATCAACCCCGAGGCGGGCTTCTTCGGCGTCGCGCCGGGCACGAGCAACAAGACCAACCCCAACGCGATGGCGACGATCCAGCGCAACACGATCTTCACCAACGTCGCGCTGAAGCCGGACGGCACCGTGTGGTGGGAAGGCCACGACGACCCGCCCGTCGAGGGCATGCTCGACTGGCAGGGCAGGCCGTGGGACCCGAAGAGCGGCGAGAAGGCCGCGCATCCGAACAGCCGCTTCACGGCGCCCGCGTCGCAGTGCCCGTCGATCTCGCCGGAGTTCGAGAACCCGAACGGCGTGCCGGTGAGCGCGATCCTGTTCGGCGCGCGCCGCCAGCGCCGCGTGCCGCTCGTGTTCGAGGCGGAGAGCTGGCAGCACGGGACGTTCCTCGGCTCGACGCTGTCGTCGGAGACCACCGCCGCCGCGACCGGCAAGGTCGGGGTCCTGCGCCGCGACTCCATGGCCATGCAGCCCTTCTGCGGCTACAACATGGGCGACTACTTCAAGCACTGGCTCGAGGTCGGCAGGAAGCTCACCAACCCGCCGCGCGTCTTCCGCGTCAACTGGTTCCGCACCGACGAGAGCGGCAAGTTCCTCTGGCCGGGCTTCGGCGACAACCTGCGCGTGCTGAAGTGGGTGCTCGAGCGCTGCGAGGGCCGCGGCAAGGCGAGAAAGACCGCGATCGGCTGGGTGCCGACGCACGACGCGCTCGACCTCGGCGGCGTGAGCCTGTCGGAGAGCCAGCTGCACGAGCTGCTCGACGTCGATCCGCAGGAGTGGTTCGAGGCCGTCGAGCTGCAGCGCGACTACTACGAGAAGTTCGGCACGCACATGCCCGAAGGCATGTGGGAGGAGCACCGCCGCCTCGCGCAGCGCATCGCGGCGTGAGCGGCGAAGCGCCGCTCCGCGGTCCTCGCCGACGGCCGGCCGTCAGTCCGCGCGCATCAGCGCGCGCTGCCCGGTCGTCTCGAGGACGCGCTGCCACTCCTCGCCGGCCGGGTCGAGGTAGCGGCGCTCGGCGATGACGAGCGGGATCGGCACGTTCGCGAAGCGGTTGCTCCACGCGCAGACGACCATGTTCGTCCGACCCGCCATGGCGGCGTGGACCGCGTGCTGTCCCAGCGTCAAGCAGAACTGCGCGTCCATCGGGTTCGCCGGCAGGCTGCGGATGTAATACGTCGGGTCGAAGTAGCGGATGGTCACGGGCTTCTTGCGGGCGGCGAACCAGCGCCCGATCTCGTCGCGCAGGAACACGCCGACGTCGGCGAGCTTGACGTTGCCCGACGCGTCGCGCTGCACCGGCTTGCCGGCGTTGAGCAGGTCCTGACCGGTCCCCTCGGCGACCACGACCACGGCGTGGCGGCGGTCGTCGAGACGCCGCTCGAGCGCCGCCAGGAAGCCGCCCTCGCCCTCGAGGACGAGCGGCACCTCCGGCACGAGGCAGAAGTTGACGTCGTTGCTCGCGAGCGTCGCGTGCGCGGCGATGAAGCCCGAGTGACGGCCCATGAGCTTGACGAGCCCGACGCCGTTCCAGGCGGCGCGGGCTTCGGTGTGCGCCGCCTGGATGACGGAGCGCGCCGCCTCGACCGCCGTCGAGAAGCCGAACGTCCGCCAGGTCCACTGCAGGTCGTTGTCGATCGTCTTCGGCACGCCGACGACCGCGATCTTGCGGCCGCGGCGCGCGATCTCCGCGTGGATCGCCGACGCGCCGCGCAGCCCGCCGTCGCCGCCCAGGACGAACAGGATGCCGACGCCGAGGCGCTCGAGCGTGTCCACCATGCCGCCGACGTCCTGCGGCCCGCGTGACGAGCCGAGCAGCGTGCCGCCCTGCTCGTGCAGTGTGTCGACGACGCGCGGCGTGAGCTGCATCGGCTCGTGCGGGCTGCCCGCGGCGAGCCCGGCGTAGCCGTAGCGGAAGCCGAGGATGCGCTGCACGCCGTACGCGTACGTCGAGCTGAGGACGATCGCGCGCAGGACGTTGTTGAGGCCGGGGCAGAGGCCCCCGCACGTCAGCACGCCGCACGTCAGCGCCGACGGGTCGAACGCGATCCGCGGGCGCGGCCCGGCCGGCTCGAAGCTCGGCGGCTCCGCGCGCGACTCGAGGAAGGGCGCGAGCTCGAGGCGCGTCTGGCAGAGCAGCACGCGGTCGCGGTCGTCGACGTAGGGCTCGCCGTGCGGCGGGATCGGCGACGGCTGATCGCAGGCGCCGACGGCCTCGACCGCCAGCTCGTCCGAGCTCGGCCAGGTCGTGCGCCGGCTCCGCTCGCTTCCGGCGGTCGCCTCGGGTCGCTTCGCCACGTCTTCGAGATCTTAGAGGCCCACGCGTGGAACGTAAACATCCGCTTCGCTAGGTTCCCCGCGTCCGACGCGAGGGGAGGAAGCATGACGTTGGACCAGGTCGAGGCACACGCGGTAGCCGCGGAGGCGCCGGTCGCGGACGAGCGGGAGACGTCGAGCGCTTGGTGGTACGTCCCGGCGCTGCTCTTCGTCGCGCTCCTGCTCCTCACGCCGTGGCAGCGCGATCGTCCGCTGCACGGCGACGCCGCGATGTACGCCGCGATCTCGAAGACCGTCGCGCAGACGGGCGAGCTGACGCGGCTCACCTTCAACGGCCTGCCGTACCTCAACAAGCCGCCGCTCTTCTTCTGGCTCACGGCCGGCGCGTTCGACGTGCTCGGCGTGAGCGACTTCGCGGCGCAGCTCGTGTCGGGGCTGCTCGGCGTCGTGAACGCGCTCGTGCTGTTCGCGGTCTGCCGCCGCATGGGCTTCGACGCCGCCTCGGCGTTCGGCGCGTCGCTCGCGTACGTCACGACGCCGGAGGTGGTGCACTGGACGCGCGGCGTGCACCTCGAAAGCCTGCTCACCTTCTGGCTGCTGCTCGGCGTCCTCGCCGCCTATCTCTCGCTGTCGCGGCCGCGTGCGATCCTGCTGCTCGGCGTCGCGGCGGCGGGCGGCTGGATGTCGAAGGGGCCGCAGGGGCTGTTCGGCGTCGCGATCGCGCCGCTCCTGTGGTGGCGCGACGGCCTCTTGCGGGCGCGGCTGCGCTCGCGCTGGCTCCCGGCCGCGGCGCTCGTCGTCCTGGCGATCGTCGGACCGTGGACGTGGGCGCGGCTGACCGAGGGCACGGGCTACGCCGAGACGTACTTCCGCGGGCAGATCGGCGGCGTGCTCGTCGACTCGCCCGACGTCTACCGCAGGCCGCTCTGGTACCTCGTCAAGCTGCTCGAGTCGTACTGGCCGTGGCTGCCGTTCGCGCTGGTCGGGATCGTCTCGCTCGCCCGGCGCTGGCGCGAGGATCCCGCGGCTCGCGCGTGGCTCGTGTACGGCGCGCTGGTGATGGCGATCACCACCGCGGCATCCGTGCGCCGCCCGCGCTACCTCGCACCGCTCTACCCGATGCTCGCGGTCCCGGCCGGGGTGACTCTCGGCAAGCTCGCGCGCACGCGGCCGCGCCTTCTGTCGCAGCTCGTCGCGGTCGCGGTCGCAGCCGGCGTCGTCGTCGCGGTGTTCGATCGCGAGAAGTCGACCGAGGAGTCGAACCGGATGCGGGCCGAAGCCGTCGAGGTCGCGCGCGCCCTGCCCGCGGATGTCGAGGTCTGGCTCGCGTCCGACGTGCCGCAGGAGGGCATGCCCGGGATCACCAAGGTGCTCGGCTTCTACGCGCGGCCGCTGCTGTGCGCGTGCGGCGCCCGCTGCCGGCCGCGCGGCGACGCCCGCCAGGGGCTGCGCGTCGTCACGCTCGCGCAGTCGGCGGACGCGCTCGCGCGCGAGACCGGGGCGTCGATCGAGATGCGCAACCGTACCCTCGCCGTGCTGCGTCCGCCGCTGGGATCGCGCGACCGGCTGCGCGCGCAGATCTGCGCGCTCGAGCCCGTCATGCTGCCGTGGTGAGCCGCGCGCGCTCGTGCGCTCTGGCGTTCGTGGCGGTGGGCGCGGTGCGGTGGGCCCGGGCCCGGCGCCGTGCCTCGCACGTCGCGGGATGCAGTGCGCCTCACGGCGGTACGCTCGCACTGCGCAATCGCGGCTCGCTTCTTTGCGTCTTCATCCGTGGCGCGATGTCGACGCGATATATCGAACGGACCTCTCGGCGGCGGGACGGGCCGGCTGCGCCCGGCCGTGTCCTGCTCGCTTGCCGGCAGGACGAGCGGCACGACGGCTGCTCGGGCGACCTGCGATGGCCTCGCGCAAAGATTGTCGTCGACAACGACAGCGGCGACGGGCTACCCAGGTCGCTGGGGACCCCCGCGAGGAGGCAGCGATGGACCGGGAGCAGTCGAGTCCGATCCTGGCGGCAGCGGACGAGCCGTCGCCCGGCGCGGCGGGCCGCGCAACGCATCGCGCGCTCAGGCGGAAGCGAAGCCCCCGCCCTCGTCCGCTGGTCTTCCTGGCGGCGCTGAGCGCGCTCCTCGCGACGCTCGCCGGCGCGCGGCCGGGCCACGCGCTGTGCAACATCATCCCGCCCGCGGAGAGCGCCTTCCCGTCGGCGCAGGGCAGCGTGACGAGCCCGATCGCCGCGCCCGGCGACGAGGTGACGATCTCGCTCGACGCCTGCGACCCGGGCCAGGGCTTCCACACGACGCCGGCGAGCAACGTCGTCACGCTCACGTTTCTTCCGGCGGGCGACCCGCAGGCGGTCGTCACGGTGACCTCCGGCATCGTCGTCGAGGAGTGCGCGGCGCCGCCCGGGCCGTGCCTGACGCTGCGCTTTCCCATGCCGTCGACCGTCAGCGCCCTCCATCCCGACGGCCTCGCCGGGCCGGCCGAGATCCGGGTCACCAACGGCGGAGAGACGGTCGCGCTGATCGGCCCGCTCTTCCAGCCGCGCCCGGACACGACGTGCGACAAGGCGCCCGAGACCGTGTTCCAGAGCTTCACCGTGCTGCCGCCGCCGAACGTCTTCCAGGACCTGGTCGACGACCCGTCGCAGCGCGTCCTCGCGGCGCTCGACGGCAGCGGCAGCCTGCTGATCCCGTTCGACTACCGCGACGTGCTGCCGCTCGGACCGGCCGCGCCGGTCGCGGCGCTGCTCTCCGGCTCGACCACGATCGACGCCTTCCAGGGCTCCGGTCAGCCGATCGTCATCCCGGACTCGAGCTGGGTGCGCTCGTTCACCATCGACGGCCGGCCCGTCCCGCCGCTGCTGCGCGCGACCGACGCCGGCAACGAGGTGTTCGGTGCGAGCGACGGCGCCGAGGGCATCGTCCGCGTCGCGCGCGCTCGGCGGCGCGCCGCCGATCTTCGACCTGTCGTACCTGCGCGCCAGCAACGGCCGCGGTCCGGTGGTGATCGGCGGCGGCGCGTACACGGTCGAGCCCGGCGTCGCGGTGCCGCTCGCGAACCTGCGCGCCTCGGCGACCACCGCGGCCTTCGCGCGCGACGAGGCGATCGAGGGCAACCTGAACGGCGCGCCTTTCAGCGCCGACGCGGACACCAACGACGACGTCGTGCAGATCGTCGACGTGCCGACCTTCACCAGCACGCTCACCGGGCGCGCCGCGTCGCCGATCACCAACCCGATCACCGGCGGCGTCGTCGAGGCATCGGACCACCTGATCGCGTTCCTCGAGTCCGAGGCGCAGCAGGGCGGCGTCGACCTGAACGGCGACGGCGAGCCCGCGACCGACGACGTCCTGCGCGTCTTCACCGCGACGGGCGACCAGATCACCTCCGACGTGCCCGCGGCGGCGCTCGTCGGCAGCCCGTTCCCGGGCGTCGACCGCAAGCCGCTCGCGATCGACGGGGACCTGGTCTACTTCCGCGAGCCGGAGGTCGGCTTCCAGGCGCCGAGCGGCTTCATCGAGCAGGGGCTCGACGTCGACGTGAGCCCCGACGGCCGCCTGATCGCCATCTCGAACCCGACGGCGAACGCGCTCTGCGGCGAGGTGCGCGTGCGCCGTCGCGACGGAGCGACGGGCAGGCTCGTCGCGACGAGCCTGCCCGGGATGCGCGGGCAGTGCGGCATCACCAACGCGGTGAACGGCCTCGCCTTCAGCCCCACGGGCCGCTT
>JBFMAS010000068.1:0-14207 GCA_040755575.1 Thermodesulfobacteriota bacterium | reverse complement strand
CTGACGCAGAACCTGCGGCGCGACTACCACGTCCCGCCCGGCGAGACCACGGGCGGCTTCCCCGCCGCCAGGGCCGGCATGCCTGACGGCCCTGTCGGCGACGTCGGCTCGCTCGAGGTCAAGTCGGCGTGGAAGATCCTGACGCCCGCCGAGATCGCGAGCGGCGCGTACTACACGCGCACCTTCGCGCTCGACGACCCGGATGGGCCGGTCGAGAGCCGCTGCCGGCAGACGACGATGGGGCTCGTCGGCATGCACATCGTCTACCAGCCCGCGCTGTTCGGGAACCCGGAGTGGGTGTGGGCGACGTTCGAGCACCGCGCGAACGTGCCGACCGCGGGGATCGACGACGGCGCCACCGCGTTCTCCTTCCACGACCCGTCGTGCACGCCGGTGAAGACGCCGGCCGAGTGTGCTGCGTACGACGCCGGCGTGTCGTCGCCCGAGGAGTTCCGCTGCTGCCCGAATCTCATGCTGTACCCGGACGCGTCGGAGCTGCCCGCGTCGCCGGTGCCGAGCCAGATCACGCGCGCCACCGACCCGACCGTGTCGACCATCCTGCCGACGAACTGCACCGACCGGTACGTCGCCGCGATCGAGCGCCACTTCGGCGCGGACAACGTCTGGCGGAACTACTTCCTGGTCAGCACGCAGTGGCCGCTGCGCGGCGCGTCGACCAACTTCCCGCCCTACGACCCGGGGACGGTGGCGAACTTCCCCCGCACGCTCGGCAACACGACGCTCGAGACCTTCCTGGTCGCACACCAGGCGCCGGCGATGAACGGCTGCAGCGCGAACGCGCGCAACCCGCTCTGCCGCGCCTGCAACGGCGACTGCGTCGCCACCGAGGCGGAGGCGCAGGCGAGCTGCCCGGGCGGCCGCGAGACGCCCGGCTCGTTCACCACGGCCGACTGCATGGGCTGCCACGGCACGTACGCGCCGCAGAACTCGTCGTTCCTCTTCGCGCACCGGCCGTGCTGCGTGCGCCGCGACGGCTTCGTACCGAACGTGTGCGGCGCCTCGAACGACCGCGCGGACTGCGAGTCGAGCCAGGCGTGCACCTGGGTGGCGAGCGACCCGGCGTGCGCGTCGTAGGCGAGGGGAGGGCTCGCCCTACGGCGCGCCGCGCTCGAGCGGCACCGCCACCCGCCGCCCGCTCAGCGCGCGCCGCTCCGGCTCGACGTCGTAGTCGTTGAGCCGCACGCTGATCGCGGCCGCGGTCGAGGCGGTGCTCGGGAAGCTCACCGAGCGGCCCGACGCGAGCCGTCCGCGCGGCTTCAAAGCGACGGTCGTCGTCCCGCTGCCCTCCGGGTCGGCGGGCACGTAGTGGTCGACGCCGGTCAGGAACGGGATGCCGAAGATCGTCGAGATCGGCGCGTCGAGCTCGGAGACCCCGTCCGAGCCTTCGTCGAACACGAACAGGCCGATCGTGCGGTTGTCGATCGGGCTCGTCGCCGCGTTGATGACGTTGGCGCCGTTGACCTGCAGGACGTCGCTCTCGACGCCCTGGTCGCCCCACAGCTCCTTGTAGCGGATGATGGTCATCGCGGCGTGGCGGTCGCTCTTCTCGATCAGGTTGTCGATCGCGCCGCCGGGCTCCGAGGTGAGCAAGCGCAAAAAGCGATTGCTGCGGACGAGCGGCTCGCCGTAGAAGCGATGCACGCGCGCGCTTCCCTCGCGGCGCAGCACGAGCTCGTAGCTGCGTCGCGCGCCGAGCGTGAACGGGCCGAACGCGCCGTCCGCGGGCAGGACGACGCTCTCGTGCGGCCGCGAGCGCAGCCGGCGTCCCGTGCCGCGGCGCACCTCCCACAGCTCGAGCGTCGCGCCCTCGACGCCGACGTTCTGCGGGAACAGCACGGCGCGCCCCTCGACCACGATGCGCCCGCTCTCGGGCGCCACGTTGAGCGTGGCCGGCTCGTGGCCCGTCAGGAAGCGGTACATGGCGGCGAAGGCTGCGGGCGAGGTCGCCGCCTCGACGTGCGTCTGGTTGGGCAGCGTCACGTTGACGGCGCCCACGATGCGCCGCCCGGGCTCGCCGCGGCCGGCCCAGATCGCGAGCGTCGGCACGCCGCCCGGCGGCGCGTCGGCCTGGCCGCCGTCGATGTTGACGTAGTGCCCGACGTTGGCGGCCCGCTCCGGCGAGGCGAGGTACTCCTGCGAGACGCGCGTGCCGAGCGAGTGCCCCATCAGGTCGACCTGCCGGGCGCCGGTCTCCTCGAGCAGCTCGGCGATGAGCACGTCGAGCTTCGCCAGCACCTCGTCGAAGCTCTCGACGCCGAAGGTCGAGTCGTACTCGAGCGCGGCGAGGTGGCTCGTCGGATAGCCGTTGCTGGAGAAGCGCATCGCCTGCGACTCGAACTGCCCGGCCGAGCCGAAGCCGCCGTGCACGAAGATCACCCGGTTCTCGCTGGCGGCGCCGGCGCGGGCGGCCGTCGCCGCGATGGCGAGGGACAACGCGAGGAGCAGGCGGGTCGCACGCAGCGCGTTGCGCCGCCGGGCCGAGAGGTCGATCGTCGCTCGCATCGTGAACCTCCTGGATTGCGCACCATTGAGGAACTTTCGCGGTGCCGTTGTCCAGAGGGCATTTTGCACAGGCCGCCGCGGGCGCTGCGTGGTGGCCGGCCCCGGCTTCCGGCTATGATGCCGCCCATGGCCGTCAGCCCGTCGATCGCCGCCGCGCGCAGCACGACCGTCTTCGAGCGGCTGCTCGACCGCTTCGACGGCAGCGTTCTCGACGGCGCGGAGCGCCTGGCGCGCATCCGGCTCGTCGTGCCCGACGAGGGCGCGTGGGATGCGCTGGTGTCGCCCTCGGGGGCGACGCTCGAGCGCGCGCGCTTCGCCGTCCGTCCGGCCGCCGTGCTGACCGCGGACGCCGCGACCTGGGAGCGCGTCGCGGACGACCTGCGCGGCGGCATGGACGCGTACCGCGAGGGCCGCCTGATCGTGCGCCACAACCTGCACCTCGGCGTGTCCTTCCTCGCGGCGACGAGCGGCATGACGGGTCCGGAGCGCCTGTCCTTCGAGCGCGTCGAGACCTCGCTCGGCACCGTGTCGCTGCTCGCGGCAGGCCGTGGCGAGCCGGTCGTCCTGATCCACGGCCTCGGCGCGACCAAGGTGTCGTTTCTCCCGACCGTGGCGGCGCTCGCGCCGAGCTACCGCACGATCTCGCTCGACCTGCCGGGGTTCGGCGACTCGACCAAGCCGGTGCTCGCCCCCTACCACCCGCCGTTCTTCGCGCGCGCGGTGAGCGAGCTGATGGACGAGCTCGGCCTCGCGAGCGCGCACCTGATCGGCAACAGCATGGGCGGACGCGTCGCCATCGAGATCGGGCTGCGCTTCCCGGAGCGCGCGCGCAGCCTGTCGCTGCTCGCGCCGTCGCTCGCGTGGCGCCGCCCGCGCCCGTGGGCGCCGCTCGTGCGCGCGCTGCGGCCGGAGCTCGGGCTGGTGCAGCTCTCGCCGCGCTGGGCGGTCGAGGCGGTCGTCCATCGCCTGATCCCGGGCGCGGCGGAGGGCTGGGTGCGCGCGGGCGTCGACGAGTTCCTGCGCAGCTACACGACCGCGCGCGGCCGCGTCGCGTTCTACGCCGCCGCGCGCCAGATCTACCTCGAGGAGCCGCACGGCGCGCGCGGCTTCTGGACGCGCCTCGCGGCGCTCGAGACGCCGTCGCTCTGGGTCTGGGGTCGCCTCGACCAGCTGGTGCCGATCGGCTTCGCCGCGCACGTGCGCGCGGCCGTGCCCTCGGCGCGCCACCTCGAGCTCGACTGCGGCCACGTACCGCAGCTCGAGCGGCCGCGCGAGACGCACGCCGCGGTCGCGAAGTTCCTCGCCGAGGTGCGGGCGCCGTCGGGCGCATCGTCTAGCGCCCCGCCTGCACCATCGACGCGACCGTGAACCAGTCGGGCGACGTGCCCGACTTCTCGCCCTGGTTGAAGTACCAGCCCTGCTCGCCGGGGAAGCGCGGGCTCGGCAGCGCCGAGCGCGTCGCGTGCGACATCTGCACGTCGGCCATCACGATCGCCGCCCCGAAGGCGACCTCGTAGGGGTACTCCATGCCGAGCCCGGGCGCCGCCTGCTTGCGGAAGCCGAAGTTGTTGATCCACACCTTCCACAGGTTCCCCGGCCGGTCGTAGATGTCGGAGTAGAGGATGGCGTAGGTCTCCTTGTCGACGAAGATGACGCGCTTCGAGTACGCGTACTGGGGGAACTTGGAGCGCCCCTCGATGATCCACACCTTGCGCAGCTCCCAGACGTCGTCGAACGCGAAGTTGCCGCCCCCGGGTGCCCACTTCACCGGAAAGTTCTCGGCGTGCATGACGCCGAGCATCTCGCCCTCGCCGAGGAGCTTCCATTCCATCCACGCGGGATTGCCGGCGTAGCCGTAGTAGCTGTCGGCGTCGGTGTCCTGACCGAACAGCGAATTCGAGCGCTGCGCCGACGACAGCCGGCGCACGCGGCGCAGGCTCGGCAGGTAGAGCCAGCTGTCGTCCTGCTTGTCCGGGTCGAGGTAGCGGAAGGAGAGGAAGCCGATGCCCTTCATGTCGAAGGGCTCGAGGATCGGATAGAGCGCGGTCTTCGAGCGCACGCCCTCGCGGTTGGGCTCGAACTTCGGCGCCGGCTCGACGTACAGCCGGCCGATGTAGTGCATCACGCGCAGGTGGTCGAGCAGGTAGTGGCGCTCGACCGACATCTCGCTGTCGCCGTCGCGGATCGAGCCGGTGTCGGCGTCGAAGTTGCGCACGTCGACGTCGTCGATGATCTTGGTCGCCGCCTGCGGGTCGCTGGCGTCGACCCCGGGAAAGGGCTGGCCGGCGACGTAGCTCTCGAGGCGCCGTCCGTCGGGCGACAGCCGCACCTGCGCGGAGTACTTCTCGGTCGCCTCGACGTACGCCGGCGGAAGCGGGATCGATCGCGTCTCGGTGATCCGAATCGGCATGCCGTGCTCGACGCACCACCGCACGCCCGGCGAGACGAGCTGCGCGATCCTGCCGACGCTCGAGGCGTCGAAGCGCTCGCCGGGGCGCACCTGCTGCGCCGTGACCGGCGAGGCCGAGGCCAGGGCCGCGAGCAGGAGGGTCGCCGTCAATCCTCTGGCGGGACGAGCGCGCCGATCGTCGCTGGGTGCGCCGCCCGTCGTTCGTACCGCTCCTGATCGAGACGACATCGTCGCGCTCCTCCGTAGGCCCGAGGTCGTTGTCGAAGCAATCCGCGGACCGGTCGCGCCGCCGCCAATCCGCCGACCAGGCGAGCGCCTCCGGCCGCGCCCGCGCGCGACCCGGCAAGAAGGACAATGTCCGCAGGCAGATCCGCGCGGTTGGGCTAGGGCGTGGAGCGCGCCGTCCGCAGGAGGAGCGCCGTCACCGCGAGCTCGACGGCGATGAACAGCCAGGCGAGGTCGGCGCCGTGCGCCGCCCACGCGACGAGCCGTCCGAGCGCGGCGCACCCGAGCAGGGCCGCGGCGACGTGCAGCAGCACGCGCTCCTGCCAGCGCGCGCCGAGCACCATGGTCGCGCCGGCGACGAGGAAGAACGCGCCGAAGTCGCCGATCTGGGTGCTGCGGCCGAGCCCGTCGAGGAGCGGCATGCCGAGCCCGCCGGCCGCCCGGCCGGGCACGACCAGCCAGCCGATCCCCTGCAGGACGAAGAGGGCTCCGAGAAGCGTGGTGAGCGTGCGCAGCATCGAGGACCTCCGGGCTCGTCGGGGACGCCAACCGTGCCTGAATGCGTCCCGCCACGCAACGCGCGCGGCCGGGTCCGTGCGCGGCGAAAGCTCCCGTGCAGCACGAGAATGATTTCGCGTCACGCTCTTGACTCGAAACATGAATTCGTGGCACTAGAGTGACATGAAACGAAGCGCCAGGCCGGCCACGCCGAAGCGGCTGCGCGGCCGCAAGCGCAGCTACGACGCGTCCCGCCGCCGGGCGGCGGCGCAGGAGACGGCCGCGCACATCGTCGCCGCGGCGACCGAGCTGGTGACCGAGGGCGTGCGGCCCGAGGAGATGTCCTACGCCGACGTCGCCGCGCGCGCCGGCGTCGCGACGCGCACCGTCTACCGTCACTTCCCGACGACGGCCGACCTCGTGGTCGCGATCGGCGCCGCCACGCTGAACCGCTTCACCGGCGGCACGCTCGCCGAGGATCGACCCGGCGTCGCCGAGCAGCTCGGCCGCTTCCACGCGGAGATGTGCGCCGAGCCGAAGCTGATCCGGGTCCTCATCGACACTCCGCTGCGCAGCTCGATCGACTACGCGAGCTACCTGAAGCGCGTCTTCGCCGACGTCCTCGAGGACCTGCCGGCGCGCCACCGCGACGCGGCCGCCGCCGCCATCGAGGCGCTCGTCAATCCCTACGCCTGGGAGGTGATGCACACCTACTGGGGCCTGCCGCGCGAGCGCATCACGCGCACGTCGCTCGCCGCCGTGCAGGCGATCGTCGACCGCTTCCGCCGCGAGCCCGAGCTGCTCGACCCGGCGGCGCCTCTGCCGCCCCTGTTCAGAAAGGAAGGAAGGAAAGATGTCCGCTCACGCCAACGCTGAATCGACCTCCCCGACGGAGCCGCGCGCCGGCTTGCCGAACGGCCTGCACCACCTCGCGATCGCGACGCGCGACGTGAAGGCGCAGATCGAGTTCTTCACCGACGTCGTCGGGCTGGAGCTGGTCGCCCTCTACTGGATGCACGGCGTCGCCGACACGGTGCACGCGTTCCTGCGGCTCTCCGACACGGCCTCGCTCGCGCTCGTGCAGGGGCCGGAGATGCAGCACATCGAGCCGCGGCTCGGCGTCTCGCACGCGGGCTTCACGGCCGGGCCGGTCGCGCCGGGCGCGGTGCAGCACGTCGCCCTGAACGTCGACGGCGAGGACGACCTGCTGGCGATGCGCGACCGCATCCGCTCGCGCGGCCACTGGGTGATGGGCCCGATCGACCACGGCATGTGCAAGTCGATCTACCTCGCGGCTCCCGAGGGCCTGCAGCTCGAGTTCTCGGCGTGGACCGGCGGGATCGAGCCCGAGCGCTGGATCGCCCCGGAGGTGGCCGCGTTCTGCGGCATCGGCGCCGCCGACCTCGCGCGCTACCGCCGGCCCGCACCTTTCGCGTCGCGCGGCGGCGCCGTCCCGCAGCCCGATCCGCGCGCCAGGCCGAACTTCGTCTTCCCCGACGAGATGCGCGAGCTCGGCGAGACGCTGCTCGCCGCGAGCGACGCCGAGCTTGCCGCGGCGCTCGACCATCCGGAGCCGCCGGTCGCCGCGCCCCGGGCTAGCGCAGCTTGACGGCCGGTGAGCGCGCCGGCGGCGCTGCTTCGCCGTACCATTGCCGCCGGCGGCTTACCGAAATCTTACGCAAAGCTTACCTAGCTCTCATGACCCGCCCCGCGGTAATTGACATCGTCCGACGCGTCACAGGGAACCGGGCGGGACGCCCGTCCGGTCGCTTCCCCGCCTGAAGTCCAGGTGGGCGCTTGGAGAAGGAGTACGGCCATGCGATCGACGATCGGATTCACCGCGGTGGCGCTCGGCGCCCTTCTTTGCTTGACCGCGACCCAAGGGCAGGCGGCGCTGGTGCGCGGCACCGGCGCTTCCGAGGTCCTGTTCGGGCTCGACGACGACAACGTCGACGACCCGGAGATCCAGCCCGAGGGGGTGGCGGCCAACCAGAGCCTCAACAACGCCGACCTGATCGACGGTCTCGGCGGGCACGACGTGCTGATCGGTCTCTTGGGCAGCGACACGATCGACGGCGGCCCGGGCGACGACGTCATCATCGGCGGCACGGAGCAGGGCCAGGCGCCCAACTCCGACATCCAGCTCGGCAACCGCGGCAACGACGTCGCGATCTGGGCGGGTGGCGACGGCAGCGATCTGTTCGACGGCGGCGAGGGCAACTTCGACGCGCTCGTCTTCGGCACGATCGATCGGGCGAACAACGTCCCGACGCTGTCGCCGGCGACCGGCAAGTACCGCAACACCGGCTTGCCGACCGCCGAGGTGACGCTGCAGGGCGGCTTCTGCGAGCTCCAGCCCGTCGCGGATCCGCTCGCGCGCGGCTACGAGTTCCTCGTCCGCTTCTTCTCGCGCAACACCGGCAACCTGCTCGTCACCATCCGCACGCACGACGTCGAGCAGGTGTTCTGCACCTCCGAGGCGGGCGGTGCGATCACCTTCGCCGACCTCACGGCGCCCGATCCCGAGTTCGTCGAGGTGTCGCTCGACGAGGTCGAGAGCCTGAACCGGACGGTGCGCGCGATCATCCGCTGATCGCCCGCGGCGCATGCGCGCCTGCGCCGTCGCCGCGAGCGCGGTCTCGCTCGCGGCGGCGGCGTAGGGCTCGCTGCGCCGCGCCGATTTCGTCCTCGGGCCGCCGTGATAGGTTCCACTGCATGGCTCGATGGATACCGTTTGCGACCACGATCCCGAAGAAGGCCAAGGCCACGGCGGGCAGGACCGGCGCGGCCTCGACCCCGGTCGCGATCCGGACGGACATGGACGTCGACGAGGCCCTGCTCGACGACGTCCGGCGACGGCTCGCGCGCAAGGTCGGCAAGTTCGCGATGCATCTCGAGCGCATGTCGGTGCGCTTCCAGGACGTCAACGGCCCGAAGGGCGGCATCGACGTCGTCTGCCGGATCAACGCCGTGCTGAGCTCGCTGCCGAGCGTCGTCGTCACCGAGCGCGCCGCCGACCCCGCGCTCGCGTTCCGCCGCGCGGCCGACGCGATCGGGCGCACGCTCCGCCGTACGCTCGACCGCGCGGGCTACTCCGCGCCGCGTGCGGGCAAGGCCGTCAAGCCCGCGAAGCCCGCGAAGACCGGCAAGGCGGCGGCGAGGAAGAGCGCGCTCATGCGCGACGACGGCGGCAGCCTGATCGGCAAGCGCGTCGGCCGCTCGCCGGCCGACCTCGAGGACGCGCTCGACCGCCCGGAGAAGCGCCGCCGCGACGCATTCGTCGACACGTCGCAGCCGGGCACCAGCGCGACCGACCGCAGCGCCGGCTACGGCGCGACCGCGGCACGCAACACCAAGCGCAACACGGCGGGAATGTCCGCCGCGCTCGAGGACTCGCGGACGACGCCGTCGCGCAAGTCGACGCGCGGCTCGACCAACCGGATCAAGGCGGCGACGCCGAAGCAGCGAACGACCCAGCTCGCCGTGCACGACCCGGGGGCACGCGCCATGCGCGAGCACGCGCACAAGGGCCGGCCGCGCGGGCTGCGCTGAGCGCGGTGGCGATCGTCACGCTGCTGGCGGCGACGTCGGCCTACGTCGGCGTGCACTGACCGGCGCCGGCACCGAGCCCGTCGATGAAGCGGCGCACCTCGAGCATCGCCTCCGGCAGGCGCGCGATGAAGCCCATGTGGCTCGTCGGGTACCAGTGGATCTGCGGCCGGCCCCAGCGCCGCCACATGTCTTCGACGATGCTCGGGTCGAAGAAGCGGTCGTCGGACGCGGCGAACAGCAGGATGCGCTCACGGGGCAGCTTCGGCTGCAGCGAGTACCAGCCGAGGTCCGCGACGAGCTTCTCGAAGTCCGCACGCCGCCAGCCGCGCCGGCGCAGCGTGCGCCGCATGCCGGCCAGCACCGGAGCGTCGGCCGTCATCGCCGCGAGGTCCATGTGGGCGATCAGCGGCACCGAGAATGCGAAGCGTCCGTCGAGGCAGGTGAGCGCGAGCGTGAGCGCGCCGCCGAGGCTCAGGCCCATGACGCCGACCGGCCGCGGATCCTCCGCCAGGAGCCAGCTCAGCAGGGTGCGTGCGTCGAGCAGGCTCTGGCGCAGCGCCTCGAAGCTGCGCACCAGGTCGGCCGTCCAGAACAGCTCGCCGCCGAAGCGCGCGACGCGCGGCGTGCGTCGGCCGTGGTACGGCGGCTGCAGCTGGATCACCTCGACGTCGAGGACCTCCGCCATGGCCAGCAGCAGCGCGATCTCCTCGAGGCGGGTCTCCGGCTGCATGTAGCCGTGCAGGTAGAGGACCCGGGGGCGCGTGCGCGCGCTCGCGGGGCGGATGCGACGGGCATAGACGGTGTGCACCTCGGCGTACTCCGCGAGGTAGCGCGCCCGGAAGCGCGGCTCGAGCGGGTCGTGCAGCGATCGGAACACGATGTCCTCGCTGACCAGCCGGGGAAGCCGCCAGCGCGTCTCGACCGAGGCCTCGGGTACGCGACCCGGCGCCGGGAAGAGGACGTCGAGGGGGACGTGGCGATACGCGTCGACGGCGTCGAGCGTGTTCGCGACCGGCGAGGCGACGAGCTGCAGGATGCGGCTCAACGCCCCCGTCACGTCGTCGGGATGCGGCAGCCCTCGGATCTCGAGCGGGCTCATGGGCTGGCGCCGGCCCCGGCGCGGCGGGCGGCCTCGTGCAGCTCGCGGAACGAATCGACGATCATCGCGCGGAACGCGTCCACGTCCGGCATCGACGCCTCGTCGGAGTTGAGACCGATGAACAGGCGATCGCGGTAGCCGTACAGCGCGACGCTGACCGGGCTGCGCAGGGCGACCGGTGCGAACGGGTACGCGGCAACGATCTCCGTCCCGGCGCGCGGTCGCGCAGCGCGTCCGCCATCCGGGCTGCCAGGCCCGGCTGCGCCGGCCAGCGGCCGAGGTGCGGCGCTTCGTTCGTCGATGGCGGCGGCAGGGGTGGCTCGAGCTCGGCATCGGTCAGCGCCGCGAAGATGGCGTTCGCGCCGATGCCGTCCGCGACCGCGTGGTGCAGCTTGAAGAACACGGCCGACCGCCCGTAGCGCAGCCAGTCGTAGATCCGCGCCTCCCACAGCGGGCGCGAGCGATCGAACGGCGTCTCGTACGCCGGCGCGATCTCGTGGAAGAGCTCGTCCATGTCCGCCGCGCCGGTCATCCCGTGCCTGCGGACGTGGTAGTCGAGGTCGAACGTCGGGTCGGGCTCCCAGCGCGGCAAGGTCAGGTCGAGCGGCGCCTCGACCACGCGCTCCCGCAGCCGCGGCACCGCGGCCAGCGTGCGCTCGATCGCCGCCCGCAGGCGCGTCTCGTCCGGGCGCCGATCGAGGACCAGGAGCATCGCCATGGTGCTCGGCTGCATGGGCGATTCCGCCCACCAGAAGGTCAGATCCTCCGCCGCGAGTCGCTCCATCGCTGCATGTGCCCGGTGCCATCTCCGTGCCAAGGCCGACGTACCTGCCGCCGAGGCCCGCGAGCCTCGGGCTCTCGGGGAGGCGCAGCGGTGCGAAGACCGGTCCGACGCGGTTCTCGCGCGTGGGAGGGCCGCACCGAGCGCGGCGCACCGGGCCCTGGCCGGGACCGTCCACGATCGCGGCACGGCAGGGCGGCGCTGCAATACGGACGAGCCAGCTTCTCGTCTGCTTCCTCGTGCCGGGAATCGGTCCCGGCCGCACGAGGAACCAACACATGGAAGCCAAGCTCCTTCGTCTGCTCTCGGTCTCGGGCGTGATCGGGCTGCTGCTCGCCGCCACGTCGAGCTACGTCGGCATCAACTGACTCCTGCGCGTGGTCCTCACCCCTCCTTGCAGCTCAGGCCCGCGCTGTTCGAGGCAGTCGCTGATCGTGCCGGTGCGATCGACCGCTCCGTGGCTCAGCGTCGCCGACACCGTCGCCGTCGAGGTCGGCCTGGCCGGGGTTGGCGTCCGCCGGGCGGTGTCGTCCGCCGAGCACACCGCGTCCCCGTCCGGGTCGCCGCCGCCGCCGAACCGACGAGAAGCGCGGGCGCCGGAGACCGGAACGGCGGCCTGCGCTTGACCCGTCCGACGCCGACCTCGTAGTGGGCGCCATGCGCGCGACGAGCCCCTTCGATCGGCCGGCCTCCGGCTCCGGGTGCACGGGGCTCCTGCTGGCGGCGGCTCTCGGCCTCTGCGCGGCTGCCTGCAGCGATCGCGGCGCGAGCTCGTCGATCCAGCAGGGGACGCTGCTCACGATCGGCGACGGCATGGTGCAGGGCGAGGTGGTCGGCGGGACGCGGCGCTTCCTCGGCATCCCGTTCGCCGCCCCGCCGGTCGGCGACCTGCGCTGGCGGGCGCCGGCGGCGGTCGTGCCGTGGCAGGGGACGCTCGAGGCGACGCGGTTCGGCAGCGCGTGCCCGCAGCGCCCGTCGACGCTCGGCACGCCGAGCGAGAACGAAGACTGCCTCTACCTGAACGTGTGGACGCCCGATCCCGCACCAGACGAGCCGCTGCCGGTGATGGTGTGGTTCCACGGCGGCGGCAACGAGTTCGGCTCGGCGGGTGACGCGATCCCGCTCGGCCTCGGCGGTCTCATCTTCGACGGCCAGCTGCTCGCCGAGCGGCGCGACGTCGTCGTCGTGACGATCAACTACCGGCTCGGCAAGCTCGGCTTCTTCGCGCACGCCGCGCTCGCCGCCGAGGACCCGGGCCATCCGTACGCCGGCAACCAGGGCCTGCTCGACCAGCGGGCGGCGCTCGAGTGGGTGCGCGACGAGATCCTCGCCTTCGGTGGCGACCCGCGGAGCGTGACGATCTTCGGCGAGTCGGCGGGCTCGGTCGACGTCTGCCTCCAGGTTGCGTCGCCCGGCAGCCGCGGCCTGTTCCACCGCGCGATCAGCGAGAGCGGCGGCTGCACGACGCGCCAGGACGGCGCCGCCGAGGGCGCCGCGCTCGCGGAGCGGATCGCCGAGGTCGTCGGCTGCGGCGGGGCGGCGGACCAGCTCGCGTGTCTGCGGGCGGCGCCCGTCGGCGCGCTGCTCGACAGCGGCGTCGACGTCGGCCCGACGGTCGACGGCGGCTTCCTGCCAGACCAGCCGCGCGCGCTCTTCGCCCGCGGCGACGTCGCCGACGTGCCGTACATCCTCGGCTCGAATGCGGACGAGGGGACGATCTTCTTCCTCGGCGTCCCGCCGGTCACGACCGAGGCCGAGTACCTGGACGCGCTGCGCGAGCGCTACGGCGACCGCGCGGAGGAGATCGCGCAGGTCTATCCCGCGTCGAGCTTCCCGAATCCGCAGGACGCGCTGGTGCGCGTCGTCGGCGACAGCGGCCTCGTCTGCGGCACCTACGACAGCGCGCGCCGCGCTGCCGCGGCGGGGCTACCGGTCTACCTCTACAACTTCGCGCGCTGGGTGCAGATCCCGCAGCTCGTCCCGCTCGACCTGCGCGCGCTGCACGGCGCGGAGATCGCCTACGTGTTCGGCTCGCCGCCGCCGCCGACGCCGGAGGACGCCCTCACCGAGGCGATCCAGGGCTACTGGACGCGGCTCGCGCGCGCGGGCGACCCGAACGGCGAGGGCGCCGTCACCTGGCCGACGTACGACGACGCGAGCGACCGGCGGCTCGTCCTCGACGCCGAGATCAGCGTCGTGCAGGGCTTCCGGCGGCGCGAGTGCGAGTACTGGTGGGGCGTGTACGACGAGGCGTTCGAGTAGGTCGCAGCAGCGGCTACCAGATCGTGCGCACGTGCGGGTAGCGACGCATCGCCTCGTCGCTCGTCACGACCGGCACGCCGAGGTGTCGTGCCAGTCCGACGATGAGCCGGTCGAACGGGTCGCGCGACATCCCTGGCGGCAGCTCGCAGCTCTCGAGGATCTCGGGAGTCGACACGGGCCGGATCTCGATGCCCGGATAGGCGGCGGCGGCCACCCATTCGCGAGTCGGTCGAGTCAACCCGAGCTTGTGAATGGCGACCTTGATCGCGATCTCCCAGGCGGATGCCGCCGACACGATGATCTCGTGGACGGCCTCCTCCCGCCGGATGACGGACCTCGCTCGCTTGCTCAAGCGTGATGGGTCATCGACCCATGCGAGCCACGCGTTGGTGTCGAGGACGACCACGTGGCTACTCGCTCATCGCTTCCCAGAGGTCCTCGAGCGGCGCGTCGAAGTCATCGGCGATGAACAGGACCGATCCGCGAAGCGGGTAACGCTCGCGGTCGCGGGTCGCAGCATGCTCCTGGCGCGTGGTCACCGGAACGATCTTCGCGACTGGCTTGCCGCGACGGGTGACGATCACTTCCTCGCCGCGCTCGGCGCGAGCGAGCGCCGTGCTCAGGTTCTGGCGAAGGGCGCGCGAGGTTGTCTTCATGTGTACACCAATAGCGCCGCATGGTGTACACGTGCAAGGCGCGAGCGAACCCCGGCGCCGGCGCGATCCGCGCCGACCTCCGGTACTCACGCCCGCCCGAAGATCGACAGGAACTCGCGCCGCGTCCTCGCGCCGTACACGCGCAGGCTCGCGTCGGCGCGCAGGCCGCCCTGCTCCTGCTGCAGCTCCTCGAGCCGGTCC
>JBFMAS010000067.1:0-3965 GCA_040755575.1 Thermodesulfobacteriota bacterium | reverse complement strand
GGTCTGCACCGCGCGCTCGACGAGCGGCCGGGCGGCCGCGCCCGCCAGGAGGTGGTCGAAGGCCTCGTGCTGCTGCTCGAGGCGCGCGAGCGCTTCGCCGAGGCGGGCCGCGAGCTGCGCGCGGCGGCCGGCATCACGCCGGAGGACGCGCCGCGGCTCGCGCGCGCGGCGCGCGACTTCCTGCGCGCGAACGACGCGGCCGCGGCCGAGGAGGCGCTGGTCGCGGCGCTGCGTCTCACGCCCGAGCAGGGCGAGCTCTACCGCGAGCTCGCGGTCGAGGTCTTCGCCCGGCGCGGCGACTTCTCCACCGCCGAGGAGGTGCTGCGCGTCGCGCAGCAGAACTCGCTCGACATGGTGCCGGTCTACCGGGGCCTCACCAAGGTCTTGACCATGCGCGAGGCGGCGCGCTTCGAGGCGGCGGCGTTCGCGCCCGAGGAGTCGCGCGCGGCGGCGCGGCGCCTCGAATCGCTGCGTACGAGCGCGGGGGAGGTGGCGACGCCGTGAAGCCGCTCGACGTCCTGCTGGTCGCGGGTGCGCGGCCGAACTTCATGAAGATCGCGCCGATCTACTGGGCGCTGCGCGACCACGCCGCCGACCACGTGCGCGTCACCATCGTGCACACGGGACAGCACTACGACGCGCGCATGTCGGACGACTTCTTCCGCGACCTCAGGCTGCCGGCGCCCGACGTGAACCTCGGCGTCGGCTCGGCGTCGCACGCGGAGCAGACGGCGCGCGTCATGTCGGGCTTCGAGCGCGTGCTCCTCAAGCGGCGTCCCGACGTCGTGGTCGTGGTCGGCGACGTCAACTCGACCGCCGCCTGCGCGCTGGTGACCGCGAAGATCGAGCTCGACGGGCCGCGCCGCCGGCCGCTGCTGGCGCACGTCGAGGCGGGGCTGCGCAGCCGCGACCGCACCATGCCGGAGGAGATCAACCGGCTCGTGACCGACGCGATCTCCGACCTGCTGCTCACCACGTGCCGGGACGCCGACGACAACCTGCGCGCCGAGGGAATCGCGCCGGACAAGATCCGCTTCGTCGGCAACCCGATGATCGACTCGCTGCGTCGCTGCCTCGCCGACGCGGCGGGCTGCAGCGTGCTCGAGCGGCTCGGCCTGGCCGGGCGCGGCTACGGGCTCGTCACGCTGCACCGGCCGTCGAACGTCGACGACCCGGAGCGCCTGCGCGAGATCCTCGCCGCGCTGCGCGAGATCGCGCGCGAGACGCGGCTCCTGCTGCCCGTCCATCCGCGCACGCAGGCGCGTCTCGAGCGCTTCGGCCTCGCGGCGGGCGGCGAGGGTATCGTGCTCGTCGAGCCGCTCGCCTACCTCGAGATGCTGCAGGTGATGCAGGCGGCGTCGTTCGTCCTGACGGACTCCGGCGGGATCCAGGAGGAGACCACGGCGCTCGGCGTCGCCTGCGTCACGCTGCGCGAGAACACCGAGCGCCCGGTGACCATCCACGAGGGGACCAACGTGCTCGCGGGCGTCACGCGGCGCGGCATCCTCGCAGGGCTCGCCGAGGCGCGACGCAAGGTCGCCGCGGGGACGCGCGTCCCGGAGCTGTGGGACGGTCGCGCGGGGGAGCGCATCGCGGCGGCGCTCACCGCGGCGGAGGAGCTTCCGGCATGACGAACCACCGTGCATTCGAGCCCCTGGCCAAGCGCGCGCGCTACCTGAAGCGCGTCTTCGCGGCGTACCTCGGCAGGAAGCCGAGCCAGCTCACCTTCTGGCACGAGCCGCCGCAGATCAACGAGAACGCGTTCGGCCGCGACTCCGACGAGTACTACCAGCAGTTCTTCACCAAGGCCGACTACAAGGCGTGGCACGACAAGGACGGCATCCCGATGCTCGACTACCGCGGGCACGTCGGCCGTCAATACAACCCGATCGCGATCGCGCAGTGGGGCCTCGGCAACTGGAACCTGTGGCGGCGCACCGGCATGCCGGGCCGCCGCGAGCGCGCCAAGCGCGCGGCCGACTGGCTGGTCGCGAACCTGAAGCCGAACGAGCACGGCGTGCCCGTGTGGCGCCACGAGTTCGACTGGGAGTACCGCGACCTGCTGCGCGCCGGCTGGTACTCGGCGCTGGCGCAGGGTCAGGGCCTGTCGCTGCTCTGCCGCGTCCACCGCGCCACCGGCCAGGACCGCTACCTCGAGACCGCGCGCGAGGCGTTCCGCTCGCTGACCATCCCGGCGACCGGCGGCGGCGTGAGCCTGCCCGAGGGCGAGGACGGCGCGTGGCTCGAGGAGACCATCGTCGACCCGCCGACGCACATCCTGAACGGCTTCCTGTGGGCGCTGTGGGGCGTGCGTGACTACGCGGCCGCGTCCGACGACCGCCGGGCGAGCGACCTCGTCGAGCGCTGCACGAAGACGCTGACGCGCAACCTCGACGACTACGACTGCGGCTTCTGGTCGCTCTACGAGCAGTCCGGAACGCGGCTCAAGATGCTCGCGAGCCCGTTCTACCACGCGCTGCACGTCTCCCAGCTCCGCGTGACGGCGCGCCTCCTCGACATGCCCGAGCTCGCGCGCACCGCCGACCGCTGGGAGGACTACGCGGCGCAGCCGTGGTGCGTGCGCCGCGCGCTCGCCTACAAGGCCCTGTTCAAGGTCCTCTACTACTGAGCGCGCCGTGCACGTCCTCCTGATCCATCAGGCGTACGCGGGACCGCGCGATCCGGGCGGCACGCGCCACCACGAGCTCGCGACCCACCTCGCGCAGCACGGCCACCGCACGACGATCATCGCGAGCGAGGTCAGCTACTTGACGGGCGCGTCGGTCGCGTCCGGCACGAGCGAGGACACGCCGGGCGTGCGCGTGATCCGCGTCCCGGGCTCGGAGCTGCACAGGAGCTGGGCGGCGCGCGGCACGAGCTTCGCGCGCTTCGGTGCCGGCGCGCTGCGCGCGGCGCTGCGCATCCCGGACGTCGACCTGGTCTGGGGCACGACGCCGCCGCTGCCGCAGCTCCTGCCGGCGTGGCTCGCGTCGCTGCGCGCGCCGGGCGGGCTGGTGGTCGAGGAGCGCGACCTGTGGCCCGAGTTCGCGATCGGCATGGGCGTGCTGAAGGAGGGCCGCGTCACCGACGCCGCGCTCGCGTTCAAGCGCTGGGTCTACCGGCGCGCGCGCCGGGTGGTGATCAACTCGCCGGGCTTCCTGCCGTTCCTGCGCGCCTACGGCGTGCCGGAGGAGAAGATCGAGGTCGTGCCGAACGGCGTCGACCCGCGGCCGTTCGCGCCCGCCGCGCGCGGCGAGGAGCACCGGCGCGCGTGGCGTGCGGGCGAGCGCTTCGTCGTCCTCTACGCGGGCGCGCTCGGCCCGGCGAATGCGCTCGAGGTCGCGCTCGATGCGGCGCAGGAGCTCCGGGGCTCGCGCGCGCTCTTCGTGCTGCTCGGCGACGGCAAGGCGCGCGCCGAGCTCGAGCGCCGCGCGCAGGAGCTCCGTCTGGACAACGTCGTGTTCGCGCCCGCGCAGCCGAAGGAGCGCGTGCCCGAGCTGATCGCCGCAGCCGACGCCTGCCTCGCCTGCCTGCGCGACATCCCGCTTTTCCGCACCACCTACCCGAACAAGGTGTTCGACTACATGGCCGGCGGCCGTCCGGTGCTGCTGCAGATCGACGGCGTGATCCGCGAGGTCGTCGAGGACGCGCGCGCCGGGATCTTCGTCCCGCCGGGCGACACGAGGGCCCTCGCCGCCGCGGTGCGACGGCTGATGGAGCGTCCCGACGAGGCGCGCGCCATGGGGCTGCGGGGCCGCTACGCGGTGTGCGCGCGCTTCGACCGGCGCCTGCAGGGCGAGCAGATCGAGGCGCTGTTCAGGAGCCTGCTGCCGGACGCGCGACATGCCGCAGCGCCGCGCGTGCCGGCGGCGCCGCTGCCGAGCGCCGCGGTCGCGGCCGCCGCCCGCGAGGGGCGCGCCTCGTGAAGCGCGCGCTCGACCTCGCGCTCGCGCTGCCGCTGCTCG
>JBFMAS010000066.1:0-4413 GCA_040755575.1 Thermodesulfobacteriota bacterium | reverse complement strand
ACTCCGGCGGCGATCAGCGCCGGGGTCGCGCGGCGCGCGACGGCGCCGAGCGCCCTCGCGCCCTCAGCCCGCATTCGCCGCGGTGGCCGACGACCCCGTCGCGCTGCGCTTCGCCTGCTCGACCTTCTGCCCGAGCTGCTCCCGCATGCCGCCGATCCGCGAGCCGATCTGCTCGCGCACCTCGGCGCCCGAGCTCGGCGCGAACAGCAGCGCGAGCCCGGCTCCGACGAGCATCCCGGCGCCGAACACGGCGATGCCGCTCAAGAGATCGCTGTTGCCGCGCGCCCGCTGTAAGCCGATCGAACGAAGGATGTCCTCCGCAGAGGGCAAGTTCCTGGTGAGCTCCATCGCCTGCATCTCGTTGACTCCCGTTTGTTCGCTGAAAGCTGCGCCGCCGCCGGGCCGCGCATCAGGACGTGCGGGCCGTGACCGCTTCGGTCAGCGGCGCCGCGAGCTGCCGCATCAGCACCGCGAAGGCGATCCGGCTGCCGAGCCCGAACGCCGTCCGGATCAGCCGCGGCGAGATGCCGGCGCCGAGCACGTAGCCGAGCCCTGCCGCAGCGGCGAGCCCGACGTACGGACGCTCGGCCAGCCGCTCGCGCAGGGTCGCCTCGACGTCCGCCTTGGCCTCGAAGACCGCCGACAGCAGGCCCTCGAAGTCCTCGCGGACGCGGCGCGATTGCTCGTAGACGCGCGCCACCGGCTGGTCGCTCTCTCGGTCGTGTCCGTCGGAGCCCATGCCGCCCTCGCCTTCCCAGGCCTGTTCGCTCTCTTGCCTTTGATTCTTCACGTTGCTCCCCAACCCGTCCCCGGGTGACGCGTCAGATGCGCGAGACGATGCGGCCCACGACGTAGCCGGCGGTCAGCGCCAGCAGCACGGCCATGAGCGGTTTCTCCGTCACGAAGTCGCGAACCTGGCGGTCGAGGCGCTCGAGCTCTTCCCGCCCGGTCCTGCCCTCGCGCAGGTGAATGTGCTCGAGCGAGCTGGAAACGATGCCGCTCTGCGTGCTCTGGGCGCTCATTCCGACACCCGCGCGCCCAGCCAGAGGCCCACCAGCGCCGCGCCGAAGACCCACGGGGTCGGGCGCTCGCGGATCCTGCGCTTCACTGCGAGCGGCTCCTTGACCGCGCGCTTGACGCGCTCCATCGCCGCGCGCAGCTCCTCGCGGTCATGATCGAGCGACTCCTGCAGCGCTTCGATCTGCTCTGCGTAGGCCTGGGTCATGTGACATCCCTCCCTGTGCCGGACGCGCCTCGTGCCCGGCCTCCGGCCCTGCGGTTTCCACGATCGACTTCGTCTGACGTCGCGCGAGCATCAGCGCTGCCGCACCCGCGACGATGTTCACCGCGGCAACCAGCGCGATCGCCTGCGGAAGAAGAAAGGTATTGGAGAGCAGCAGCACGCCGACGGCGTTCAGGGCGCACCAGCCGACCAGCAGGAACGCCAGGCCCGCGATCAGGAGCGCGACGCTCGTCATCGTGCTCGCGACCATCGCCCGGCCCTCGACCCACGCCAGGTCGATCCGGTCGAGCAGAACCTTCTGCCCCGCATCGAGGACGTCGACCACCGCGGCGATCAAGGAGTCGTCACGCCCCTCCTGTGTTGGACTTGGAGCCGCCATCGAGGCCTTCCGCTTCCGTCGGAACGAACGTCGCTGCGAAAGCGTGAACCGTGCCACGCGGCGGGCCGCGTGCGGCGCAAGCAAACGTTGGACGGCTCGCACGCAGCCGCCGTCGGCTGCTGTACGTTCTACAGGGCCGCGCGGAAAACGGTGCGCGGCCGGCAACCGCTACACGCGGCGCCCCTTCCCGGCGATCAGGCGACCGAGGAGCGCGACGAGGTGCGCGATCGAGAATGGCTTGCCGACGAGGTCGTCGAAGCCCGCGGCGCGCGTCGCCGCCCTGGTCTCGTCGTTGTCGAAGCCGGTGACGGCGACGACCGCCGTGCGGGCACCCGAAGCTTCGTCGCGCTTGCGGATCTCGCGCACGAGCGCGAAGCCGTCCCCGTCCGGGAGGCGAAGGTCGCTCAGGACGGCGATCGGCGGCGACGCCTCGAACAGGGCGAGCGCATCGGCGATCGACGCCGCGATCGCGACCGACGCGCCCTCGGACTCGAGCGCGAGCTGCAACGCCTCGGCGGTGACGTCGTCGTCCTCGACCACGAGCAGCGGCGCCCCGGCGAGCCGCAGCCCCGGCGCGCTCTCCGCGGCCGGCTGCTCGGCGGGAGCGTCGGGCGCGCTCGCCGCGCCGGCCGCGCTGCTGAGCAGTGCCGCGAGGCGCGACGTCTCCTCGCGGATCTTGCTCAGGTAGCGCTGCTCCTTCTCGTCGAGCTTTCCCTTCACCGAGCTCTCGAGCAGCTCGATCCACACCTGCAGCGCGGCGAGCGGCTGGCGCAGGTCGTGGATCACGCTGCGCGTGCCGCCGCTCGCCGGTCCTTGTCCCGAGGATTCGCTCATCGACCGCCTGCGTTGCTCGGCAACTCGTTTCGGTAGTTTCGGCCGGGAGCCGAGTCAATGCGCAATAGCGCCAAGCGCCTGTAAAGGTTGCGTGCCGCCGTCCGCTCTTGACGGTGCAGCGGCGCACCGGACGTACCCGCGGCGCGGCGTACCGGGCGACAATCCCAAGAAATCGCACGGGCATACGCCTTGCACGCCTTCGCCCGCCGTGGCGAGGAGAGAGGAGCAGCTCCGCGCCGGGGCGCCGACTGCGCCCTTGTGCGCGTCCGCGGCGGACGCGCTCCCAAACGACATCGACGTCACCGGGACTCTGGGACCCGCAGCCGGGCTGAAATTCTTCTTCAACGAGCAGACGTTCCTCAACGTCGGCTACCGCTACGAGTGGTTCTTCGAGGAGATCGAGGCGGGCGGGCTCACCGACGAGGCCGATTCCGGCAACCACGTCGGCTCGGTCGGCATCGGCTATCTGTTCGGCGGCGATCGCGATCGCGTGGTGCGCTACGACGAGACCATCGTGCAGCGGGCCGAGAGCGCCGCGACGCGCGCGGAGGACGCGGCGAACCGGACCGAGTCGGCGGCTCGCCGCATCGAGGACGCCGCGAACCGCGCCGAGCGGGACTTCGATCGCGGCCTGCGCAAGTAGCGAGGCGCGGGGGGCGCGGCCGGCGCGGCGGCCGCCCTCGCCAGGCGCTCAGCCGCTGCTCGTGATGTACGCCTCGAGCTGCTCGATCAGGTACTGCTTCTCCGAGATCACCGCCTTGACGACGTCGCCGATCGAAAGGACGCCGGCGAGCTTGCCGTCGTCGAGCACCGGCAGATGACGGATGCGCTTGTCCGTCATGAGCGCCATGCAATCCTCGATCGTGCGCTCGGGCACGACGCACACGACGCGCGTCGTCATGATCTCGCGGACCGGCGTCTCGCGCGACGTCTTGCCCTTGAGGATGACCTGTCGCGCATAGTCGCGCTCCGAGAGGATGCCGACCAGGCGCGCGCCGTCGAGCACGAGCACGGCGCCGCAGTTCTTGTCGGCCATGAGCTGCAACGCCTCGTAGACGCTGCTATCCGGTGACACCGAGTAGATCTCGCCCCCCTTCTTGCGGAGGAGATCGCGAACCGTCTGCATAAGGTCCTCCCGCGCCGCTGCGGCGAACCGATGCGCGCTTCACTCTGGCACCGCGGGCCCGGGAGCTCAAGAGCGCGCCCGTGGCGGGGGCGCCGCGCCACGCATGCGAGCGGGAGAGCGCTCTGCGATGCTGCCGGACGTGGCGCGCACGGTGTACACCGCCGGGCACTCGAGCTTGACGAGCGACGCCTTCCTCGAGCTCCTCGAGCGGGCCGGGGTGACGAGGCTGGTCGACGTCCGGGCGTTTCCGGGCTCGCGCCGTCACCCGCAGTTCGGACGCGCGGCGCTCGCGGCCGAGTGCGCCCGGCACGCGATCGACTACCGCTGGATGCCGGGGCTCGGCGGCCGTCGCAGGTCGACCGGCGACCGCTCGCCGCACCGGGCGTGGACCGTGGACGCGTTCCGCGCCTACGCCGACTACGCCGACACGCCGGAGTTCGCGGCGGCGCTCGCGGAGCTCGAGCGCCTGGCGGCGGCGCGCCCGACCGCGATCGCCTGCGCCGAGGCGCTGTGGTGGCAGTGCCACCGCAGGCTGATCGCCGACCGCCTGCTCGTCGCCGGCTGGCGCGTCGTGCACCTCGGGCGCGACGCACCGGCCGAGCACCGGCTGCCCGAGTTCGCGCGCGTCGTCGACGGGCGCATCCTCTACGACGGCGGCACGACGGACCCCCTGCTGTGAGGGTCGTGGTCGGGATCGACCTCGCGTGGGGCGAGCGCCGCAGCGACGGCGTCTGCGTCGTGCGGCTGCACGGCGCGCGGGCGGCGGTCGCCACGTACGCGGCGCCGCGCGGCGACGCCGCGCTGCTCGCGACGCTCGCGGCGCACGTTGGC
>JBFMAS010000065.1:0-4842 GCA_040755575.1 Thermodesulfobacteriota bacterium | reverse complement strand
GCTTCCGACGGTGACGATCACCGTCGCCGATCCGACCGCTGCGGAGCTCGGTCTCGAGACCGGCGCCCTCACGCTGACGCGCAGCGGTGGCAACCTCGCCGCGGCGCTGTCGGTGGGCATCGGCAGGCGGCGGCGCGAGCAACGGCGCCGACTACGCGTTCGTGTCGAGCCAGATCCCGATCCCGGCCATTCGCGCCCACGCCGGAGCTGCTGCTCGAGGATCCCTTCGAGACGAAGCGCATGCACGTGCGCGCGCTGCGGCAGCTCTGCGCGCCGGTCGAGGCCGCGCCGCTCGCGGCCGCGGCCGACGCGGCGTGGCTCGCGTGCTACGCGCTGTCGCCGCGTGCGGGCGAGCCCGCCTTCGTCCCGCCCGGAGCGATCCGGGTGACGAGCGCGCCCGCCGACCAGACGGTCATCGTCCGCAACGCGGAGCGCCGCCTGTGCGTGCCGACGGAGGTCGTGCCCGAGTAGGCCACGCCTTCGCGCTCACGGCAGGCGCGGCCTTCGGCCCGCCCAGGGCGCCGCCTCCTCTAGCGCGGCCGCGAGCTCGAGCAGCACGTCCTCGCGGCCGTACGCGGCGACGAGCTGCGCGCCGACCGGCAGGCCGTCCGCGGTCGCGTGCAGCGGCAGCGAGATCGCCGGCTGGCCGCTCAGGTTGAACGGCGACGTGTAGACGCTGAACGGCGCCGCGCGCGCAAACGCGCGGAACGGCTCCTCGCGCGTCGAGCTGATCCAGCCGAGGCGCGGCGGCGGCTCGGCGCTGGTCGGGGTGACGAGCACGTCGAAGCCCTCGCTCCACCAGCTCGCGAGGCGGCGCGAGAAGGCCTGCACGCCCTGCAGCGCGGCCAGGAAGTCCGCCGCGCGGCGCTCGCGCATCGCCTCCGCGAGCGCCCAGGTGAGCGGCTCCACGTCCTCGGGGCCGAGCGGGCGGCCGGCCAGGGTCGCGTACACGTCGAGCGTGCGCACGGTGTTGACGCCGATCAGGACGACCAGCCCCTCGACCCCGGCAGGATCGTGCAGCGCCGCCGGGTACGACGGCTCGACCACGTGCCCGAGCTGCTCCAGCAGGCGCGCGGCGCCCGTGGCGGCGGCGACGCACTCGGGATGCACCGCGGTGCCGCGCGGCCCCTCGGTCATCAACCCGATGCGCAGCCGATCACGGCGACCGAGGGCGCCGACGAACGGCCCGCTCGGCGGCGGCGCGAAGTACGGATCGCCGGGCATCGGGCCCGCGACCACGTCGAGCGCCGCTGCGACGTCGCGCACGCTGCGCGCGACGACGTGCTCGCACGAGAGCCCGCTCCAGCGCTCGCCCGCCTCCGGCCCGAACGAGCTGCGGCCGCGCGTCGGCTTGAGGCCGACGAGGCCGCAGTGGCTCGCCGGGATGCGGATCGAGCCGCCGCCGTCGCTCGCGTGCGCGATCGCCACCATCCCTGCCGCGACGGCGGCCGCGGAGCCGCCGCTCGAGCCGCCCGGCGAGTGCTCGGGGCTCCACGGGTTGCGCGTCGCTCCGAACGCCTCGGGCTCCGTCGTCGGCAGCAGACCGAGCTCGGGTGTGTTGCTGCGGCCGACGAAGCAGAACCCCGCGGCGCGGAGCTTGGCGGTGAAGTACGAGTCGGCCTCCTCACGGCGTCCGAGGTCGCGCAGCAGCCGCGTGCCCGCGCAGTAGCGGTCGCCCGCCGACTGGCCGCCCAGGTCCTTGAGCAGGAACGGTACGCCGCGAAACGGCCCGTCCGGCAGGTCGCGCGACGCCGCCTGCGCCCGCGCCTTGTCGAAGCTCGGCAGGATGACGGCGTTCAGCGTCGGGTCGAGGCGCTCGATGCGCGCGATCGCCGCGTCCACCAGCTCGAGCGGCGCGACCTCGCGCCGGTGCACCAGCTCCGCCTGGGCCGTCGCGTCGAGCAGGAGAACGTCGTCCATCGGTGAGGCCTCCGATGCTCGGGCCGCGCCGACCGCGACCGGCAGCTACTGGATCTGGATCTGCGGCATCGACAGGCCGCCCGGGAAGCCAGCGCTCGGCGGAGCGGGCGGCGGCGTCACGCCGAGCGCGGTGAGCCGCATGCGCGCGAGATCGGCGGACGCGCCCTCGGGCGATTCCTCGAGGTACTTCCGGTAGAGCTCGATCGCCTTGTCGCGCTGGCCGGCGCCCTCCTCGAGACGCGCGAGCGAGACGGTCGCCTGCGGCCCTGCCGGACCCTCGAGCCCGGTCGCGCGCGCAAGCTGCTCGCGTGCGCCGGCGGCGTCGCCCGTCGCCTCGAGCGCCGCCGCGAGCTCCACGCGGGCGAGCTGCTCGAGCGCCGGACTCGGCGCCGCGTCGGCGAACTCGCGCAGGAACGGCAGGGCCTCGGCGGGCTTGCCGGCCTTCATCGCCGAGCGCCCGGCGTAGAGCCTCGCGAGCTTGCCGTAGCTCGTGCTCGAGTAGTCCGAGGCAACCTGACCGAAGCTCTCGAGCGCCGGCTGCCACTGCTCGCGCTTGAACAGCTCGTTCGCGCCGTAGTAGGCGCGTGCCGCGCGCTCGGAGCGCGACTCCAGGTACCACGCGATGCCGCCGACCAGCAGCAGCACGGCGAGCAGGACGCCGGCGCCGATCTGGACCAGGCGGAGGTTTTGCCGGCCCCACTCGACGGCGCGCCGCGACAGCGTGATGAACTCGTCCGGCTCGCGGAGGTCCTTGCGGCGGAACCGCTCCCGCCTGGTGGTCGAGGTGGCCTGGGTCATGTGCTTGCGGGGTTCCGTGCCCTGCCCCGTCACATTTTGTATTTGAAATCCTCGGGAACCATCTTCTCGAGGATCTCGGCCCACTTGTCGCGCGACACGTTGGAGAGGTTCTGCTCCTTCTCGTCCTCGGCCTGCTGCAGCACGCTCGACTGCTCGAGGACCTTCTTCGCGACGTAGATGGGGCTCTTGGTGCGCAGGGCGAGGGAGATCGCGTCGCTCGGACGGGAGTCGACCGCAAGCACCTGGTCGTGGCGACGCAGCCGCACGCGGGCGAAGAACGTGTTGTCCTTGAGGTCGTTGACCTCGACCGCCTCCACCGCCGCCCCGAGCTCGTTGATGATGGTGTTCAGGAGGTCGTGCGTCATCGGGCGCGCCATCTTGATGCCTTCGAGCTCGGTCGCCATCGCGGTGGCCTCGAGAAGCCCGATCCAGATGGGCAGGTTCAGCTTGTTCTCGGAGTCACGCAGCACGACGATCGGCGTCTTGGTGACCGGGTCGAGGGTCAGGCCGCCCACGCTCATCAAAATGAATTCCTCGCGGCTCATCCGCTTCATTCCTAGCCACCGGCGCCCCCCGGGTCAACGCTGCGAGCGTCGCACGGACGCGGCTCAGGGCATCACCAGGCGGTCGATGACGCGGTAGAGCTGGTTCAGGTTGCGGCACTCCTCGACCACGTCGCAGAATGCCATGTAGCGGTCCATCTCGCTGTCGCCGAAGCCCCAGGTGGTCTTGTTCTCGGGGTTCAGCCAGATCACCTGCTTCGCCTTGCGCTGGATGTCGCGCAGCACCCATTCCTGCGGAAGATTGTAGTTGTTGCGCGCGTCGCCGAGGACGATCACCGTCGTGCGCCGGTTGATCGCCGCGAGGTGGTCGCGGTGGAAGCTCTTGAAGGCGCGGCCGAAGTCCGAGTGTGCGAAGACGTTGATCACGTCGCCGCGCAGCGAGAGGTCGATCGCCTGGTTGATCTCGTTCTCCTCGAAGAGCTTCGTCACCTCGCCGACGTCGCTGACGAAGATGAAGCTGCGCACCTTCGAGTACAGGTCCTGCAGCGAGTAGACGAACTGCAGCATGAAGCGCGACACGTTGCGCACGGAGTCGGACACGTCGCACAGCACGACGATCTGCGGGCGGTTCTTCTTGCGCCGGTCGAACTGCACGTCGAACGGCACGCCGCCGTACTGGGTGTTGTGCCGCAGCGTCCGCTGCAGGTCGAACTTGCCGCGCTTCGCGCGCTCGCGCTTGATCGAGACGACGTGCTTCAGCCGCTGCGCGAGCCGCGTCACCGCCTCCTTCATGCGGCGGATCTCGTCCTCCGTGAGATAGTAGAAGCTCTTCTCGGCGAGCGTCTTGAGGCCCGTCGCGTCGCGCGGCTGCGGCTTGTCGCGCGCCGCCTCGAGGCGCGCGGCGCGCTTGATCAGGTCGGCGAGGTCGGCGAGGCGGCGCTTGATGAGCTCGCGAAGCTTGGCGGCCGTCTCGCCGTCGACGCCGAGCTGCTCGAGCTGGTCGGACAGCCCCTCGAGCTCGCGCACGACGTCGCCGAGCCGGAGCTGCTCGCCGAGCGCGTGCCCCATCTGCCCTTCCTGCTTGCTGCGCTCGCCCGAGCCCGGGCGCGCGCTCTCCGCCGCCTCGCGCATGCGGCGCTCGAGCGTACCGTCGTCGTGCCGCAGCAGCGCCTTGGCGAGCTCCGACAGGTCCTGGCCCTGCTCCCGACGTCGCTGCAAGAGCTCCTCGAGCTGCTCGAGCAGCTTCTGGTAGTCGGCGAGCGAGCCTGCCACCGCCTCCGCGGCCTGCTCGGTGCTCTCGCGGATCGCCTCGCCGAGCGCCGAGAAGTACAGGTCGAAGAGTTCGTCGAAGGCCGGCAGGTCGCTCGCGCGCTTGACCATGGTCGCGCGCAGCACGTCCTTGACGACCGCGCGCGTCGGCACGCCGGTGCTGTCGAGCGCGCTCAACGCGTCGAGCGACTCCGCCGGCGAGATGCGCAGCCCGTGGCGCCGGAGCAGCGCCGCGAACTCGATGATCCTGCTTTCCATCACCGAGAGGGGCGCCGCCCCTCTCCTCCACGCGGCAAAGCCGCGCGGAGCCGCCGGGTGGTCGCGGGGGGGGGGGGGGGGCCGCCCGGGGGGC
>JBFMAS010000064.1:0-6758 GCA_040755575.1 Thermodesulfobacteriota bacterium | reverse complement strand
TGCAGGCGCTGCTCGCGGGCCGCGCGCCGGCCGCGCTGCGCCTCGCGCCGGCGTACGCGATCGGCACGCTCGCCGTCGTGTGGCTGTGCGAGCGCCTCGCCGTGCTGGTGAATTGAGCGGCAGATATACTGCGAGATATATTCCCAGCATGGGCAAGCCGCTCATGCTCCGGCAGGACGACGCGGAGCGCATCGAGCGTCTCAAGCGGCGTATCGGCGCCAAGACGAAGGTCGAGGTGGTGCGCTCGGCGCTGGATCTTCTCGAGCGCGAGACGGAGCGTGCGGTGCGCGTGCGGCGCTGGCAGCGCGCGGCGCGCACGGTGGCCGACGAGAGCGGCCGCGTGCTGCGTGAGTTCGCGCCAGGCAGCCGCTTGAAGCGCATCGAGTGAGCGCTTCGTCGGTCCCGCAGCGCTGGCACGTCTACGTGGTCGATCTCGAGCCGCGCGTCCGTTCCAAGCCGGGCAAGCAGCGGCCATGCGTGGCGATCCAGCCGACCGAGCTCGCGCTCGCGGGGCTGCCGAGCACGGTGATCCTGCCGCTGACGACGCGGATCACGGAAGTCGACGCATTCCCGCTCCGCGTGCGGATTCCGGCCGGGGTTTGCGGGCTCGCGCATGACAGCGACGTGCTCGTCGACCAGATCCTGGCGTGGGACAACTCGCTGTTCGGGCGTGATCTGGGGCTCCTGCCCGATGCGCTTGCGCTGCGGCTGCGCGAGGCCCTGCTCGACTTCCTCGAACTGGCCGGCGCGTGAGGCGCCCGGGCGCTCAGCGCTTGCGTACGAGGTCGACGAGCCCCGCGATCGTGCGGTCGGCGACGAAGGCGAAGAGCTGGTCGCCGCTCGTCGCCTCGAGGTGCGGCATGAGCGGCCGCAGGCGCGCGCGGCCCTCGTCCGACATCTCGTCGAGCGCGGCGCGTGCGCCCGCGATCTGCTCGGGCACCGCCATGAACGCCTCCTGGACGACGACGGCGATCGTCGTCTCGACGATCCACAGGTGTGCGCGCGCGAGCTTCGCGCCGGCGAGCCCGCCGCGCTGCAGGATCTCGACCAGCACGGCCACCGCGTCGAGCCAGGCGGGCGACGTGCGGCCGCGGCGGCCAATGAGATGGACCACCGCCGGATAGCGCATCAGGTGCGCGCGCAGCGACGTCATCCAGTCGCGCACCTGCTCGGGCCACGAGGCGCGGCGCCGGATGTCGAGCGTCACCGCGCCGAGCACGCTGCCGAGCACCGCGTCGAGCAGCTCGTCGAGGCTCGCGAAGTGGCGGTAGAGCGCCGCCGGCACGGCGTCGACCTCGCGCGCGATGCGCGCCACGGTGAGCGGCTCGTCGGGCGCTCGCCGCAGCAGCTCGAGCGCGGCCTCGACGATCGCCTCGCGCGACAGCCGGGCCGGGCGCCCTCGCCTGGCGACGAGCCGTGCCACGTCAGGCCAGCGTGAGCGGATCGCCCATGCGGGCGAAGACGTCGGCGATCGCACCGCCGAGGAAGCGCTCGACGCGCGCCCGCGGCAGCTCCGCGAGCTCGGCCGCATAGTGCCCGACCGGATCCGTGAAGCCCTCGAAGTGCGGGAAGTCCGACGAGAACACGATCATGTCGTCGGGCAGCTCCTGCATGATCCGCGCGATCGGCCGGTCGTTGCCGCCGTCGAGCGGCGTCGCGCGGACGTTGCGCGCCAGGTACTCGCTCGGCCGGAGCGGCAGGTGCCACTTGCCGAGGAACAGCTCCGCGGTCGGCGAGACGCGATCGTCGATCTCGCGCATCAGGAACGGCAGCCAGCCCGTGCCGACCTCGGCGAGCAGCAGGGTGAGCGCCGGGAAGCGCTCGAAGACGCCGCCGTAGACCAGCGCGTAGATGAGCGTCATGGGCGCCACGTGGCGGTGCGAGCTGCCGACCATGCGCAGCAGCGTCGCGTCGCCGCCGAGGTTCGCCCAGCCCGGATCGAAGCGCATGCGCTCGAAGCCGGTGTGCAGCATCGGCGCCATGCCGAGCGCCACGGCGGCGGACCAGATCCGGTCCCACGACGGGTGCGCCGGCGGCACGCCGTTCACCGGGTAGGCGGGGACCAGGAAGATGCGGCTGCCGAGCGCGCGCATGCGCTCGAGCTCGGCGACCGCGAAGTCGAGGTCCGCGTAGTCGAGCGCGGTCACCGGCAGCAGCCGTCCCGCCGCCTCCTTGCAGGTGTCGGCGAGCCAGGTGTTGCAGGTGCGCAGCACCTCCTGGCGCAGCGCGAGGTCGGGGATCAGCAGGTTGTAGGCGAAGCCCGAGAGGCAGATCACGTTCTGCAGCGCGATGCCCTGCGCGTCGAGCCAGGCGACGCGCGCCTTGGCGTTCGCCACTTGGAACTGGTTCTTGCCCTCGAACTCCTTGCGCCGCTCGGCCTCGGCCGCCTTCTCCTGCCCGAACAGCGTCAGCAGCCCCGGCGGCAGCAGCTCGTCGAGCGGCGGGCGGTCGTGCTCGGGCACGTCGCGCAGCAGGTCGCCGACGATCGCGTCGACCGCGAGCAGCGCGGGCTCGAGCTTCGGCAGCCGCGCGGCCAGCTCCGGATAGGGCTCGAGCCAGCCGCCGCCGGGCTCGAAGTGGGCGTCGACGTCGATGATCGCGGGCATGGGCGTCACCTCGCCTCCTCGGTCTTCATCGCGGCACCATGCCGCCGTCGGCGAACACCACGTGGCCGGTGATGAAGCTGCCGGCGTCGGAGGTCAGCAGCAGCGCGGGGCCGACCATCTCGTCGGGGTGGGCCATGCGCGGCATGAGCTGGATCGCGGTCATCCTGGCCTGCATCTCGGGCGTATTCTTGCGCACCATGTCGGTGTCGACGGTGCCGGGCGACAGCGCGTTGACGCGGATGCCGAGCGGCACGAACTCGGCGGCCATCGAGCGCGTGAACGACATCAGGGCGGCCTTGCCGGCGGCATAGAGCGAGACGTTCGACGAGAACAGGAAGGCCGCGCCGGAGATCACGTTCAGCACCGCGGGGTGCGGGCTGCGCGAAAGATGCGGCAGCGCCTCCTGGACGAGGAAGACCGGGCCGCGCAGGTTGACGTCGAACGACTTGGCCCACGCGTCCGGCGTCATCTCGCCGTGACGCTGCGCGAGCGCGTTGGCGGCGTTGTTCACCACCACGTCGATCGCGCCGAAGGCCTCGACGGTGCGCCGCACGAGGGCCGCCAGCGCGTCGAGCTCGCCGAGGTGCGTGGGCACGCCGATCGCCTCGCCGCCGAGCGCGCGGAGGTGCTGCACCGTCTCCTCGCAGGCTTCCGGCTTGCGGCTCGCGAC
Organism: Thermodesulfobacteriota bacterium; assembly: GCA_040755575.1. GTDB lineage: Bacteria > Desulfobacterota > Binatia > UBA12015 > UBA12015 > DATCMB01. Next base: position 3,482 of record JBFMAS010000064.1, on the reverse strand, counting down.
CACCACCCTGGCGCCCGCGCAGACGAAGCCCTCCGCGAGGGCGCGGCCGATGCCGCGCGTGCCGCCGGTGACGATCACCACGCGGCCGGTCATGCCGAAGAGCCGTCGCGGCTTCTCCCGATGCACTCTCGCCCCCGCCCGGTTGATTTGTGAAACACGTTCACGATATCACGGCGCATGCTTCTGGCGCAACGACCGGGCCGGGCGCGCGTCGCGGCGCGCGCGCTACGCGGACGGCGTCGCGCGCAGCTCGGGCCACAGCTCGAGCGCCGTCGCGCCGAGGAAGCGCTCGCGACCAGCGACGCCGAGGTGCGCGGCTGCGCTGCGGCCGAGCTCGACGAGGTCCCCGTACGGACGGTCGTGCGTCTGCGAGTAGTCCGAGCCCCACAGCAGGCGCTCCGCCCCGAATCGCCGCGCGAGCACGTCGACGAACGCCGCCGGACCGTCCTCGGTCGCCTCGCATTGCTCGAGGACGTGCGACGTCACCTTGAGGCGCAGGTTCGGCAGCTCGGCCAGGTCGAGGAGGCCGCGCGCGCGCTCGAAGGGCGGGCCGCCGCGCAGGTCCGGGAAGCCGCAGTGGTCGAGCGCGACCGCCGCGGTGCCCGTGCCCGACGACCTGATGCGCGACTTCGCGACCTGCCGCGCGGTGCTCACCGCGATGGCCGACTGCGGCTCGTGCACGTCGTGGAGCCTGCACGACGCGGTCACCTTCGAGCAGATGGGCATCCCGTCCGTGCTGCTGTGCACGGACGAGTTCGCGCCGCTCGCGCGCGCCGAGTCCGTGGGCAAGGGCATGGGTGGCCTGCCGCTGGTCGTCGTCCCGCACCCGCTCGCCGACAACCGTCCCGACGAGGTGCGCGCCAAGGCGCAGGCGATCGCCGACGAGGTCTACGCGGTGCTGACGCGCCCCGCGGCGGAGCTCGACGCCGAGTACCGCCCGCTCTACCACCGCCTCGCCGAGGTCCGGCTCGGGCGCCGCGCCGCCTGCCTCGACGACGTCTGCGCCACCGACCCGGCGGGCGAGCGGGTGAGCGCGTGAGCGAGCAGCGCGCGCCCACCATCTCGCTCGAGGACTCGCTCGATCGGATCGAGGACTGGTTCTACGAGCAGGGCCTGACCGACGGCCTGCCGATCGTCCCGCCGACGCGCGCGCGCGTCGAGCGCATGCTCGCCGCGACGCGCCGCGCGCCGACCGACGAGCTCGGCCTCGTGCCGCCGCGCTGGGGCGTCGCGACCATCGAGGCGCTGGCGATCAACGCCGTCATGGCCGGCTGCCGGCCGGAGTACTTCCCGGTCGTGATCGCCGCGCTCGAGGCGATGCTCGAGGAGCCGTTCAACCTCTACGCCGTGCAGGCGACGACGCACCCGTGCGCGCCGCTGGTGATCGTCAACGGCCCGATCGCGCGCGAGCTCGGCATCAACGCGCGCTACAACGTGTTCGGCCAGGGCTGGCGGGCCAACGCGACCATCGGCCGCGCGATCCGGCTCGTCCTGATCAACGTCGGCGGCGGCGCGCCCGGCGTGCTCGACCGCGCGACGCACGGCATGCCGTCCAAGTACTCGTTCTGCATCGCCGAGAACGAGGAGGAGAACCCCTGGGGGCCGCTGCACGTCGAGCGCGGCTTTCCGGCCGACGTCAGCACCGTCACGGTCAGCGCGTGCGAGAACCCGCACAACCTGAACGACCACATCTCGAACACCGCCGAGGGCATCCTGACGATGCTGTGCAGCTCGATCGCGGCGATCGGCTCGAACAACGCCTACCTCTACGGCGAGCCGATCCTCTGCCTCGGCCCCGAGCACGCGGCGATCCTGGCGCGCGACGGCTACGGCAAGCGCGAGCTGCGCGAGCACCTGTTCCGCCATGCGCGCATCCCGCGCGCGCAGTGGCAGAGCGCCGGCATGTACGGCATGCCCGGCTCGGGCAACAAGCACTTCCCCGACGACGACGCCCTGCCGATGTTCCGCAAGCCCGAGTACCTGATGGTGATCGTCGCCGGCGGCGCGGGACGGCACTCCGTGTGGATGCCGACCTTCGGCGCCGGCTCGCGCGCGGTCATGCGCGCGATCGAGACGGGTCGCTAACCGGGAGCTCCTCGCCGAAGTCGAGCCGGTTGCCGCCCGGGTCGCGCACGCTGAAGTCCTTCATGCCGTAGGGACGCTCCTCGAGCGGCACCGGGATCTCGGCGCCGGCGGCGGCGAGGCGGCGGTAGCACGCGTCGATCCCCGTCATGCGCACGTAGACCTGCGACGGACCCGGCGGCCCGACCGTGCCGCGCCGCGCGAGCTGCAGCTCGACGCGGTCGCGGCAGACGCCGGCGAGGTACGGCGGCTCGCCCCAGGTCCACGCGACCGCGAAGCCGAGCACGTCGCGGTACCAGGCGAGCGCCGCCTCGAGGTCGTCGACCGCGAGGATCGGCACCACGCTCTGCAGCAAGGGGTCGCCGCTTCCTTCGCTCGCCATCATCGACCTCCTTCGCCGTCCTCCGCCTGACGCACGACGCCCGCCGCGAGCGCGCGCTCGATCGCGGCCTCGTCGATGCCCGCCTCGCGCAGCACCTCGACCGAGTGCTCGCCGAGACGCGGCGCGGTCGGGCCGAGGCGCATCGGCGTGCGCGAGAGCTCGATCACCTCGCCGGTCTGCACGACGTCGCCGAGCTCGGGGTGGGTCGACGACCACCAGAGCCCGTTCGCGCGCAGGTGGTCGTCGGCGACGATGCCCGGGAAAGTGGGACAGCCGACGGCCGGGACGCCGGCCGCGCGCAGGCGCTCGAGTGCGTCCGCCACGGGCCGCGGCGCGAGCGCCGCGGCGATCGCGCGCGCGACCGTGCCGTCGACGGCGTCGTCGTCGCAGCGCTCTTGCGTCACGCCGAGGCAGCGCAGCAGCGCGTCGCGTTCAGCCGCGTTCGCCGCGGCGACGAACAGCCAGCCGTCGGCGCACGCGTGGGCGCGCTTCCACGCGCTCGCGCCGCGCAGGTCGACGCCGCCCGGCGGGTCGGCCGGGCGCCCGGCGTACTCGATCAGGAAGCCCGCCTGCATGACGCACGCGTTCGCGAGCAGCGACGTCCACGCCGCCTGGCCGCGGCCGTCGCCCGCCGTCGAGTCGCGCCCGACCAGCGCCGCGACGCAGGCGAGGGCCGCCATCGTCGCGGTCGCGTAGTCGGTGTAGGCGACGGTGTACATCGTCGGGTCGAAGCCGCTCTGGGCGCGCGCGAGGCCCGAGCGGCCCTGCATGATCGGGTCGAAGCAGGGCAGGTGCGCGAGCGGCCCGTCCGGCCCGTAGCCCGAGATCGAGAGCTGCACGACAGAAGGGTTGACGCGCTCGAGCGCCGCGAAGCCGAGCCCCAGGCGCTCGTGCACGCCGCAGCGGAAGTTGTCGACCACCAGATCCGCGCGCTCGACGAGGCGCAGCACGAGCGCGCGCCCCTCCTCGCGCTGCACGTCGACCGCGAGCGAGCGCGTGCCGCGGTTCCAGCCGAGGA
>JBFMAS010000063.1:0-2572 GCA_040755575.1 Thermodesulfobacteriota bacterium | reverse complement strand
GGCGCGCGCCGCGGTCTCCGCGGTCGCGAAGCCGGTCGTGCGGCTCGCGTTGAAGCCGTGGTGTGCGATCGCGACCGGCAGGCGCGCGCGGTCGGCGCCGAGCGGGATCGTCAAGACGAAAGGAAGCGGCTCGCGCGGTCCCGCGACGATCGTGCCGTCCGGGCCGCGGCGTACGACACCGATCTCCGTGCCGCTGCCCTCGACGAACCGAGGAGCGTCGAACGCGCCGGTGATCACCTCCGCGATCGTGCCGTGCGCGATCGAGCGCGTCCCCTCGCTGCCGGGCGCCGGCGGCACGTCGATGCCCGGCCGATCGACGGACGACACGCCGAGGAGCTCGTCGATCTCCGCGCCGGTGCGGACGCGCGTCACGACCGCGAGCGGCGGGCCCTCGAGCAGCGCGGCGCGCGCCTCGAGCAGGTCCGCGGTGACGTCCTCGGTGGTGAACGGCGCGAGCGCGACCACCGCGTCGCGTGCGACGCCGACGCGCTCGAGCTCGTCGAGCGCGGGCGCGATCACGTCGCCGCCGGCGCCCGCGTCGCCGTCCGCCGCGCGCCGGAAGGCGTCGCTCGCGCCGAGCCGCGTGCCGTCCGCGGCGCGCAGATCCGCGGTGATCGCGGCCGCGTATTTCCGCGAGCGGTGCAGCGCGATGCCGCTCGCGGAACGCAGCGCGAGGACGCGGTTTGCTGGGTCCCACTGCACGCGCAGCGGGAAGAGGCGCCCGCGCTCGGGCGACGCAGGGTCGACGTCGGCGAGCAGCACCGGATCGCCCGGCGACGGCTCGCCGCCGAGCGCCGCGACCTGCGCCGCGTCGAGCTCACCGTCGATCAGGAAGTAGACGTTGCAGGTCGCGCAGAAGCCGTCGCGCGCGGCGAGCACCTCGCGCAGCGCGACCAGCAGCGGGGATTCGGACTGCGACGAGGGCAGCGCGCCGAGCAGGATGCGGCCGGCCTCGTCGCGGTAGAGGTCGCTCGGGAAGGGGACGTCGCCCCAGTCCATGACCAGCCCGGTGCCGGCGCGAAGCGCGCCACGGCGCTCGGCGGCACGGACGTCCGAGCGTCGCCGCACGACAGGAAGAGCAAGGCCGCAGATAGCAGGACGAGGAGACGGCGCATGGCGGCTTCCGCTCTACACGGCCCCGCCAGCGCGGGATAGTGCGTGGATGACGCAGAAGCGTGCGCGACCGCGCCGACCGCGTACGTTACCACGGCACGCCATCGCGCGCGCCGGCGGAGCGGCTCACCGCCAGCGCTCGACCGGCGCATCACGGGCCGCGAGTCGAGCCTCCTGAAGCCTCGCCGATTGGCTTGGGGTCGCAGACGAGGGACTCTACCAGGCTGCCGCGCTCCGTGAGCTTGTCGAAGGACAGCACGGGAAGGGACTTGCAGTTCTCCGCCGTGACCTGGTCGGGCCACTTGCCGTCGTACTTGACGAGCGGGTACAGGTTCGGCCGCAGCGACCATACGCGGGCGCACTTCCAGCGTAGGCGCGACGAGGGCGTCGGCTCGGTGACCCTGAGCGGCGCACGCTCGGGAGCCGGGCCCATGGGCTTCGGAGCGGCGGCCTCGGCGACGGTCCCGGCGATGCTGCCCATGAAATCCAGGAGCTTGCCGGCGACCTCCGTCGAGTCGACCTCGCCGTTGAAGGAATCGAGCTGCGAGCCGCCGGTGAACTTCATCTCGAGCCTGTTGGTCGCGAGGAAGTTGAACTGCGTCGCCCGGTACTGCTGGCAGTAGTCCGGCATCCACACCACCGCGATGTCGCCCGTGGGCGGCGCGGGCTTGTCGTCGCCGGCTCTCGGATCTGCGGCGGCGGAAGGCGTCATGGAAGGCCGCGACTCCTCTACCGAAAGACGTTCGTCGAACGATACGCGCTGGAACTCGCCGTCCACGTACGCGTAGATGCCCTCGTCGCGTTTCACCTCGACCGGCTTCCGCACGAGCAGGTACGGAGCCGACATCCAGTAGCGGATGCCCTCGGCGTCGGCGTCGCCCGCATCGCTGCCGAGCAGCGACTTCTCCTTCCAGGGCTCGACCCGGTGCACTCGCACGGTGCTGCAGCCGAGGGTGGCGAGGAGCAGGGTGACGACGATCCAGATAACGGGCATCGCGCGCTCTTACCGGGGCGAGCGGCGGCTGTCAACGGCGCGCAGGGACAAAGTTTGCGATGCATAGAACGCATCTTGCGCTCTGCTGGGCGGGCGTGGCACACGAAGCGTCCCAGACACCCGACTCGCGCGACCCGCGCACGGAGAAGGCAAGTATGAGACGAGCGAGCTTCCGGCCCCGAACCCCCCGCGCCGCGGCGCCCACAGCCTTCGCGGTGCTCGTGCTGCTCATCGCCGGGTCCGCCTCGGCCGTGCCGAACGGACCCGCCGAGACCAGCCTCGACAAGTGCCAGAACGCGGTGCGCACCGAGGGCGTGAAGTACGTCCAGAGCACGCACAAGGCGATCGCCACCTGCCTCGGCAAGGTGTCGGGCGAGGTGCTGAAGAAGAACGCCCCGAGCGTCGCCGCGGCGCTCACCGCCTGCACGGCGCAGTTCAAGAAGATCGGCCGGACGGACGGCAAGA
>JBFMAS010000062.1:0-2533 GCA_040755575.1 Thermodesulfobacteriota bacterium | reverse complement strand
CCCTCCCCGCTCGGCTCGGCAGCCGGCGCCGGCTCCTCGGCGGCCGGCGCTTGCGGCTTCGCGAGCGGCGGCGGCATGCCGCCGATGCGCGTGCGCTCGGCGTCGTCCCGCGAATCGTCGTCGCCTGGCATCGCGAAAATCTCTCGCTTCCGTCGTCTTCACGTCCGCTCGATGGCTCAGGGCTCGAGGGGACGCCGGTTGAACTTCAGATAGGGCAGACGCACGCCGTCGCCCTGGTTCTTGCGCAGCACGAGCTGGTCGGCGCGGATCTCGGTCGGCGCCTCGAAGCCCGCGGTGCCCGCGCTCGCGACGAGGTCGTTCTGCTCGCCGCCGTCGCCGCTGACGCCGAAGCCGCCGACCAGCACGCCGCCCCGGTAGAGCGGCACGCCGCCCGGGAAGAAGATGGCGCCGTTCTGCCGGCCGTTGGTCGGCTGGCGCAGCAGCGTGCAGGCGAGCTCCTGGTCGCGGTTGAACGACACGCGGAACGGGCCGGGCGTGGTGCCGTTGATGCCCGACGGGAAGAACGGCTGCGCGCCGAAGCCGATCGCGCGCCCGGTGATCGCCGTGCCCGGCGGGAAGGCCTGCCCGAGGTCGACGCCGACGGCCGGGTTGTCGCGCGTGTCGAGCGGGTCGATGCCGAGGCTGCTCGCGTAGACCGAGGTGCGCGCCTTCGCCGGGCAGACGTCGATCGCGTCGGGCAGCGCGTCGGGCTGGCGGAAGAGCCCGATCAGGACGCCGTTGGTGTCGGTCACGGCGTGCACGACGCTGACCGCGCTGCCGCGCGGCAGGCGGACCGCCGAGCGTGCGTTGTTGGCCTCCGCGACCGCGTTCTCGACGATGCTCTGCACCTCGGCCGCGCTCAGCGGCGCCGCGCCGGCCGGGTTGTCCGTCGCGTTCATCGGGCCCACGATCCAGCCGTCCGGCGCGACGTTGCCCTGGCGCGGCGCCACCACGAAGGTCGTCAAGCCGGGATAGGTCCCCGGGTTGGGCGGCGTCGGCGGGTCGAACTCGACGAACGGCAGCGCGAGACCCTCGAGGAACACCACCGCGTCGAACGGCGCCGGCGGCGGCACGGGCGCGATGCTGAGGAAGCACGGCGTCGGGGCGAAGCAGCACGCCGGCGCGACGTCGGTGTCGCAGACGTTCTGCAGCCCCTTTGGCTTGACGTTGTCGATGGCCACCGCGTCGCCGGCGAACGCGCGCGCCGCGAACTCGCCGAGCGTCAGGTCCGGGTTCGACGCGTCCTTGCGCAGCCCGTCGGGGTTGTCGGCGTTCGCGACAGGATCCGCGGGCAGCGTCTGGTAGCTCACGCCGCGGATCGCGACGCCGATGCCGCCGACGAGGCGCCCGTTTTTGAACACCGGCACGCCGCCCGGCAGCGTCGCGATGCCGGTGTTGCAGCCGCAGCGGGTGTTGGGCGCGTCGCTGTTCCTGCACTCGAGCGGCGGCTCGCCGTCGAGCTCGCGCAGCAGCGACGCGAGGCTCAGCTGCGGCGGATAGAACTTGCCGGCGTTGAAGTCGGCCGAGCTCGGGTTGCTCGCGTCGAGCAGGCAGCCGCGGTTGGTCGCCTCGATGCTGAACAGACCGCCCGCGCCGGTGTTGCGCACGCCCGGCGGGAAGTTCGGATCGCTGATGAAGCGCACCGCGCGCGAGGTGAGGAAGATCTGGTCCGCGCTGAACAGCCCGGCCGTGCGCGCGAGCTGCACCGCGAGGTCGACGCTCGCGCAGTCCGACGACTGCGCGGAGCAGATCGGCGCGCCGCACTGCAGGCCCTCGCTCCCGCAGGGAACCGCCTTGCAGCTGTCGGGATCGATCGGGAAGTTCGTCGCCACGCCGAGGATGCGCGCCTGGCGATCGGTCACCGCGACGGCGAGGTCACGGTCGATCGCGCGCGAGGCGAGCTGCATGATCGCCTCGATCTCGTCGGGCAGCAGCACCGGCGCCGTGTCGGCCGGCTGCGTCGTGTCGGTCGGGTTCCCACCTCCGCCGCCGCACGACCAGGCGGCCGCCAGCAGCATCGCCACCGCGAGGCCGCGGATCCCCGCGCCGATCGCTGACGACAAACCGGGAAATGATCGCCGCATGGGTTCCGTCCTCTCCTCCTACAGGCTACCCGGGAATCTTGAGCTTCACAGGCCCCTTCACCTTGGCGACGCACGCGAGCCGGAACTTCTTCGGGTCGGGATCGAGGAACGCCTTGTTCTCGATCGTGTTCATCTCGGGCGAGCCCGGATCGGGGGGCAGGAAGTTGTCCGCGCCCTCGGCGATCTCTACCGCGCACAGCCCGCACAGGCCGACCTTGCACTCCCAGCCGAGCGGCTCGTCCATGTGATCGGCGGGCTCGCCGCTCTTGGTCAGCTTGCAGTCCGCGAAGCGCTCCTTGACGTTCCTGAAGTACGCGTGCAGCAGGTCCTCGGTCGCACTCGCGCCGTAGGTGACGGGGAACTCCGGATGGTCGATCGTCACGGCGTTGCCCTCGACCGCGGCGGCCGGAGCGGGGGCGACAGCGGGCGCCGCCGCCTCGGCAGCCGGC
>JBFMAS010000061.1:0-3141 GCA_040755575.1 Thermodesulfobacteriota bacterium | reverse complement strand
GCCGCCGTCCGAGGAGGAGCTCGCCGGCTATCCGAAGGCGCTGCCCGGCACCGCCTTCGCGCCGGGCGGCCCCGCGACGGCCGCCGGCGTGCCCGCGTCCCACGTCATCGACGAGGCGAAGCTGCCGCCGGTGCAGGCGCAGGGTACGACGAGCATGCAGGGCTATCCCGGCTCGTGCGAGGTGTGGTCGGCGGGCTACGCGATGGGCTCCTACGCGGCGAACCTGACCAACCAGAGCGACATCAAGCACCTCGCCAACACCGTCAGCACCGCCTACGTCTACATGACGGTGCTCGCCGAGGAAGCGAAGAGCTGCGGCGAGGGGACGTCTCCGGCCGACACCTTGAACTACCTCGTCGCGGCGACGGCGCCGAGCCTCGCATCCATCCCGTACTACCCGGTGTGCGAGTGCCCGCCCGGCAGCGACGAATGCCTCGACGCCGTCACGCTCGATCAGTCGTGCGCGACCAATCCCGAGTTCTGCACCGACCTGCAGATCGGCAGCTGGCAGGGCTTCGCGAAGGAGCCGATCGCGCAGACCCTCGAGCTCATCAAGAGCTGGGTCTCGCAGGGCTACGTCACCCAGATGACCATCGTCGTGCCGTACGAGTTCGGCGACTACACGGGCGGCCTCTACGACGCGCCCACCTCGTGCCCACCGGACTCGAAGTGCGCACCGTTCCGCGGCATCGCCTGCATCGCGAGCACCAAGGAGCCGAGCGGCTGCGCGCAGCACGGCGTCGCGATCGTCGGCTACGACGACGGGCGCGGCGCGCTCAAGATCCAGAACAGCTTCGGCACCGGCTGGGGCGAGCACGGCTACATGTGGATGTCGTACGCCACCTTCGAGGCGATCTACCTCGCCGGCACGATCGCCTTTCCGCCCCCGGCGACGATCGGCCCGCCGGATGCCGGCGTCGCGGCGGCGAGCGCCGCGGCCGACCGCGCGTTCCAGTGGGTCGAGCGCCGCGACGGCGAGACGCGCGTGCACCTGATCTTCGCGAGCTCGCTCCCGGAGCCGGTGCGGCTGCGCCGCATCACCGTCATCGCGCCCGACGGGACGGCGCTCGCGCACGAGTACGGCGGGCACGCGTTCCGCGGCGGCCACCACTACGTGACCCGGCACGACGGACGGCAGTTCGAGGCGGGCGCCTACGCGGTCCGTCTGGAGGGAGTGACTCCAGGGGGCGACGAGCGCGTCTTCGAGGGCACCGTCGAGGTCGCGCCCGCGTCCGGCGAGCTCGAAGCGGCACCGCCTGGCGACGACGTCACCGGCACGAACCAGCAGCCCGTCGCTCTGATGCGTTGACAAGGCGCCCGGCGTCGGCGTTGCTGGGCGCGTTCCCGGGCGACGGAGGCAGCGATGGGCGACCGACTGCGCGACAAGGTGGCGATCGTCGTCGGCGGCGGTCAGACCGCCGGCGAGACGCTGGGCAACGGCAGGGCGACGGCGATGCTGTTCGCGCGCGAGGGCGCCGCGGTGGTCGTCGTCGACCGCAGCGAGGACGCTGCGCGCGACACCGAGCGCGCGATCACGAGCGAGGGCGGCCGCGCCTCGGTCGTCGTCGCCGACGTGACGCGCAGCGAGGACTGCGCGCGCGTCGCGGCGGAGTGCGTCGCCGCGCACGGCCGCATCGACGTGCTGCACAACAACGTCGGCATCGGCGTCTTCGGCGGCCCCGTCGAGCTCGCGGAGGCGGACTGGGACCGCGTCGTCGACACCAACCTGAAATCGATGTTCCTGACCTGCAAGCACGTGCTGCCGCACATGGAGCGCCAGGGCAGCGGCGCGATCGTCAACGTCTCCTCGCTCGCCTCGATCCGCTCGTCGCCGATCCCGATGCTGGCCTACAACGCGTCGAAGGCGGGCGTGAACGCGCTCACGCGCACGGTGGCGATGCAGTACGCGGCGAAGGGGATCCGCGCGAACGCGATCCTGCCCGGGCTGATCCACACGCCGATGGCGGTGGACGAGGTCGTGCGGCGCTGCGGCATCGACCGCGACCGCCTGGTGCGCGCGCGCGACGAGGCGGTGCCGATGCAGCGCATGGGCGAGGCGTGGGACGTCGCGTACGCGGCGCTCTACCTCGCCTCGGACGAGGCGAAGTACGTGACCGGCGTGCTCCTGCCGGTCGACGGCGGGCTCACCTGCAAGGGCTGAGCGACGCCGGCCGCGCGGCCCGATCAGCGGTAGACCGGCACCGGGAACGAGGTCTCGAAGTCCGGTCCCGCGGTCGGCACGCGGACGCGCACCACCCAGCGGACCGGCCGCGCGGCGTGCGAGCTCGTCGTGCGCGCGCCCGCCGGCACGGCGAAGGAGAGCTGCGCCCACGAGCCGCCATCGGACCGCGCGTGCAGCGGCACGGACCTGGTCTCCGCCCACACCTCCTCCGCATCGGCGGCCGGCTCGTCGCCGATGCGGCGGTTGTCCGCGCGGTCGCGCAGGCAGCGTAGCGTCGTCTCCGCCTGCACGCCGCTGCCGAGGTCGCGCGAGCTCTCGAAGCGCGCCGCGAAGGTGCCCCCGGGGCGGACCGGCACGCCCTGCCAGCGCAGGAAGCAGCGCCCCGCGCGCAGCGCCCGCCAGACACGCAGGGCGGTGAAGTAGAGCAGGACGAGGCCGATCAGGTCGAACACGGCGAGCGCGAGCCAGACGCCCCACCACGCGCGCGAGACGCGCCACACCGTGTGGAACGCCACGAGGTACGCCGTCCACAGCAGGAGCGGCACGACGTTCGGCAGGACCCGCTCGGCCTCGATCGGTCGCGCGCCGTCGCGGCGCCAGGCGCGGTCGCGCAGCCAGCGCTCGGTAATCCGCGGATCGGCGCGCCGGCCGCGTGCGCGGCGGTCGCTCCACCAGCCGGCGAGCCCGAGGCGGACGAAGAGCCAGCCGAACCACATCCACACCGACGCGAACAGGTACGTCGCGTGGCGCTCGTCGAGGTCGTCGTTGCGACGGCCGACCGCGGCGAGGAACACGCCGACCAGCAGCGCGGCCAGACCGGCGCCGGCGTGCGGCAGGCCCTGCGGCGGCGGTCGGCCCTCGGCACGACGCGCGCGCGGCGCGCTGCCGGACGCCTCGGCGGCCGCGCCGGGCTCAGCGCCGTCCTGGCCGGCGTCCGCATCGGCCGCGTCCTCGCCGTC
>JBFMAS010000060.1:0-11127 GCA_040755575.1 Thermodesulfobacteriota bacterium | reverse complement strand
GCGGGGTCGCGCGGCGCGCTGCTGTTCGGGACCTGGGCCGGCGACCCGAGGCCGGTGCCCGCCGACCCGGAAGGGTACGCGCGCCTCCTCGCAGAGCGCGGCATCGAGAAGCTGCCGGTCGCGCCGTTCGAGCGCCCCGTCTCCGCCGGGCCGCGACGCTAGCCGGCCGCGCCGCCCGCGCCGCGCCCGCCGTGGCTCACGCGCCGACGAAGTCGAAGCGCACGCCGCCGATCCGCACGCGGCCGTGCGGGTCGATGCAGCCGCGCGCGCGGGCGCGCTCGGCCGCCGCGCCGACGTCGCGCAGCGCGACGCGCATGCACGCGATCCCCTCGCCGCGATCGTCCTCGGTCGTGACGAAGCGCAGGTGGCCGCCGTCGAGCTCGATCCGCGGGGCGCCCCGGTCGTCGTAGCTGACCTCGCGGCCGAGCACCTCGCCCCAGCGGCACGCGAGGCCCGCCGGATCGTCGCCCTGCAGCTCGACCCCGCCGATGCCGCGGGCGGCGCAGCGCGCTCCCTTGTCCTCCCAGCCGGGGCCGCCCCAGCGCCACGACTCCGGCGGCAGCGGCCGGTCGAGCGAGACGATCGCGCCGCCGACGTCGCGCGGGTGCAGGTGGATGGTCGCGATGTCGGGCAGCGAGATCTCCCAGACGATGCGCACGCCGGCCTCGGCGAGCCGCGCGCGATCGGCCTCGAGGTCGTCGCTCTGCAGGATCACCATGTAGCCGCCGTCGCCGCGCCGGCGCTCGAGGTAGCGTGCCGCGGTCGCATCCCCGCGCACCGGGCAGACCACCTCGAGGAACTGGTCGCCGAGCGGCATCACGGCGTTGCGCAGCCCGAACTCCGCGACGCCGGGATCGTTGAACGACACCTCGACACCGAGCACCGCGCAGAGATCCGCGACCACCGGCTCGAGGTCGCGCGCGACGAGAGCGACTTGACGGATCCGCATCTCCGCTCCTTTGCCACAACGTGGCCGATGCGGGTGTTCAGGGCAATACGTCGGACGTCGCGGGGCGCCTTCAGGAGGACGCGGGCGGCTGCTTCGGCCGCGCGTCCAGGGCAGCGGGCCGCTTGGGCAGATGGCGCAGGCCCATCCAGGCGAGCGCGGCGATGTGGCTCGCGACGGCCTCCGCCGGCGGCGGCTTGCGCGCCTCGGTCCACCACTGGCCGACGAACGCGACCATGCCGACGAGGGCGTGCGCATAGATCGGGGCGGTCTTCGCGTCGTAGCCGGCCTTGCGGAACTGCTCGCTGAAGATGCCGCCGACGCGGTCCGCGAGGTCGAACATCAGCGCGTGCATCTCGCCGCCGCCGGTCGACGGCGGCGCGTCGCGCAGCAGGATCCCGAAGCCGTCCGGGCGCTCCTTGACGTAGGTCAGGAAGGCGAGCGCCGCCTGCTCGAGGCGCTGGCGCGGCGTGCCCGACGCGACCGCCTGCACGATGCTGTTCAGGATGTGCTCGACCTCGCGGTCGACGATCACCGCGTAGAGCCCTTCCTTGCCGCCGAAGTGCTCGTAGACGATCGGCTTCGACACCTTCGCGCGCTCGGCGATCTCCTCGACGGAGGTCGCCTCGTAGCCGCGCTCCGCGAACACCTTGCGGCCGACGTCGATGAGCTGCGCGCGCCGCGCCGCGGCCGGCAGGCGTCCGCTCCGATGGTCGCGTCGCTCCGACACCTTGACAGGGATATTACGCGGGCGTAGCCTACGCAAACGTAGGCTACGCTCCCGTAGCCGAAAGATCCCAAGCCGTGCAGGAGGTCCTTCGATGATCGGATCCGCCACCGCGGGTCTCGACAAGCTGGTTTCGCTCGACGATCGCTCCCGCGAGCGCCCGCTGCGCGAGCGCGTGCGGGCGGGGCTGGTCGCGCTCGCGGACGGCTTCGCGTGGCCGCTGCGCGCCTCGCACTACCTCGAGCTCGTGAACCCGCTGTGGTCGGCGCACGCCGTCAGGGCTCGCGTGCTCGAGGCGACGCGCGAGACGGCGGACGCGCGCACCCTCACGCTGCGCCCGGGACGCGGCTGGCGACGCCACCGCGCCGGGCAGCTCGTCAGCGTCGGCGTGACCATCGACGGGGCGCGCCACGTCCGCACGTACTCGATCAGCTCCGCGCCCGAGCGCACCGACGGGCGGATCACGATCACCGTGAAGGCCGTGCCGGGCGGGCGCGTGTCGCGGCACCTGGTGCACGAGCTCGAGCCGGGCGCCTACGTCGACCTCGGGGTGCCGCAGGGTGACTTCGTGCTGCCCGAGGCGATGCCGGTGCGGCCGCTGTTCGTCACGGCGGGCAGCGGCATCACGCCGGTGATGAGCATGCTGCGCAGCTTCGCCGCGCGCGACGGCGTGCCGGACGTCGTGCACGTGCACTACGCCCCGCACGCCGAGCACGTGATCTTCCGCGACGAGCTGGCGGCGCTCGCGCGCCGTTTCCCGCGCTACCGCCTGCACGTCCTCGCGACGCGCGGCGAGGGCGGATCGCGCCGGCGCTTCTCCGCCGCGACGCTCGACGAGCTGTGCCCCGACTGGCGGCGGCGCGACGTCTGGGCGTGCGGCCCGGAGAGCCTGCTCGACGCCGTCGAGACCGAGTGGACGGCCGCCGGTCTCGAGCATCGGGTCCACGTCGAGCGCTTCCACGCGCGGCTCGCCGAGCCGCCGGCGCAAGCTGCCGGCGGCCGCGTGCGCTTCTCGCGCAGCGGCGTCACGGTGGACGCCGACGCGACGACGACCCTGCTGCGCGCCGCCGAGGGCGCCGGGCTGCGGCCCGCGCACGGCTGCCGCATCGGCATCTGCCACTCGTGCACGGCACGGCTCGCCGCGGGCTGCGTGCGCGACGTGCGCAGCAATCGCCGCGTCGACGAGCCGGGCGCGATGATCCAGCTGTGCGTCTCCGCCGCGAGCGGCGACGTGGAAGTGGAAGCGTGAAGATGAGCGTCACTGCGAACGTACTGTCCCACCTCGACGACGAGCGGCTCGAGCAGCTCGCGCGCGAGCTCGACGGCCTGCGCGACGAGGTGCTCGACGACCGCGGCGAGCGCGACCGCCGCTACATCCTGCGCATGATCCGCGTGCAGCGGACGCTCGCGCTCGGCGGGCGCGCCGTCATGCTGGCGAGCGTCGCGCTGCATCCCTGGTGGGGGCATGCGCTGACCGGCTGGCTGCCGTTCCTCGCCGTGCTCGGCGTGGGCGCCGTCCTCCTCGGCTTCGCGAAGATCCTCGAGAACATGGAGATCGGGCACAACGTCCTGCACGCGCAGTGGGACTGGATGCGCGATCCGGCGATCCAGTCGTCCACCTGGGAGTGGGACATCGTCTGCCCGTCCGACCAGTGGAAGCACTCGCACAACGTCATGCACCACAACTGGACGAACGTCCTCGGCAGGGACCGTGACGTCGGCTACGGCATGATGCGGATCACCGAGGAGCAGCGCTGGAGCGCGTTCTACGTGCTGCAGCCGCTCTCGACCGTCGTCATGGCGCTGCTCTTCGAGTGGTTCGTCGCGCTGCACGACGTCGAGCTGAGCCGCGTCGCCGCCGGCAAGCGGCCGTGGACGGAGGCGCGCCCGCTGCTGCGCGACGTCGGGCGCAAGGCGTCACGGCAGGTGCTGAAGGACTACGTGCTGTGGCCCGCGCTCGCCGGACCGTTCTTCCTCTGGCTCGTCGCGGCGAATGCGCTCGCCAACGTCATGCGCAACGTGTGGACCTTCACGATCATCTTCTGCGGCCACTTCCCGGCGGGCGTACACCACTTCCGCCGCGGTGACGTCGCCGACGAGAGCCGCGGGCACTGGTACGCCCGCCAGCTCCTCGGCTCGTGCAACATCGAGGGCGGCCGGCTGTTCCATGTCTTGACGGGCAACCTGAGCCACCAGATCGAGCACCACCTGTTCCCCGACGTGCCGAGCAACCGCTACGCCGAGCTCGCGCCGCGCGTGCGCGAGATCGCGGCCCGCTACGGGCTCGCGTACAACACCGGCTCGCTGCGACGGCAGTTCGGCACGACGCTCGCGAAGATCTGGCGGCTCGCGCTGCCGTCGCCGCAGCCGGCCGGGATCGTGGCGGCTTGACGCAGGCCGCGGCGGCCCCTATCGCTCGGTGCGGCCCATGCGTGCCTGGACGGTAGACGCCGACGACATCCGCGTCGCCGAGGACTTCGACGCGGCGCTGCTGCACCGCACGCCCGAGATCGACGACTTCCTGAGCCACGGCGGCGACAAGTTCGTCGTCATCGGCACCAAGGGCTTCGGCAAGACGCTTCTGCTCAAGGCGAAGCGCGTGCTCTACCAGTCGGGCGGCGTCGTGTGCCTGCCCGACCGCGGTCTGCTCGACAAGCCGATCGGCGACAAGGTGTTCAGCAAGGAGGCGGTCGCGCTCTACGCCGACTCGCCGCTCTGGTGGTCGAAGGTGTGGCTCACCTCGATCGCTCTCGCGACGCTCAAGCGCCTCGACCGCACGGCGGGCCTCGAGGTCGGGCCGCGGCTCAGGAGCCTGATCGCCGACCAGGACCTGCGCGGCGTCATCGACCACTTCGTCCGCCTGCTCGACTTCCCGCCGGGGGAGCTGCAGCGCTGCGCGAGCGACACCGACGGCTACCTGGTGCCACGACTGCGCGCGGTCGACGTCCCGGTCGCGATCTTCATCGACAGCGTCGACGAGTACTTCAACAAGCACGTCGAGACCGGCACCGGGCGCGCGAGCGCCGCCGGCGAGCTCGCGCCGAACATCTGGTACTTCTCGCAGCTCGGGCTGGTCGAGGTCGGCTACCAGCTCCGGCGCATCAACCATCACCTCAAGGTGTTCGCGGCGGTGCGCAAGGAGGCGTACCTGCGCCTGCCGGACAGCACCGTGATGTCGCAGCAGTACCATGGCAGCGCGGTCGACATCGCGTACACGCCCGAGAGCCTGCGCGAGATCTTCGCGAGCAACATACGGCGCGAGCCGGCGAGCCGCCTCGTCCTTCCCGACCGCGTCAAGGACGACCCGATAACGGCGTTCTTCGGCACGACGCACGTCACGCACGGCTACACCGGCGAGCGCGAGGACGTCTTCGCCTACGTCTGCCGGCACACGCTGCTGCGGCCGCGCGACTTCATGACCATCGGACAGCGCATCTCGGCGCTGAAGCCGGCCGAGCGCAGCGAGGACCGCCTGAAGGCCGCGGTGAACGCGGCCGCGACGGACATCGCGCACGAGTACCTGCGCGAGATCGCGCCCTACCTCGGCACCCTCGACCTGAGCGACCTGCTCGCGCGCATCCCGGGACACATCCTGACGCGCGACGAGGTCGAGGCGCTGTTCTGCGACTACAACGATGCCGCCGGCGCGCTGCCCGGCGACGAGCTGCACGTGTGCTGCGCGCTGTTCAAGGCGGGGCTGCTCGGCTGGCTCGAGCACGACATGGTCGACGGCACGCGCCGCCAGCGCTTCCTGCGCCCCGGCGAGGGGACGTTCGCGCCCGACGGCGTCCTGCCGCGCTCGACGCACTACCTGGTCCACCCGGTGCTGTCGCAGATCGTCGCGCGCCTGAACCACGGCTACGCCGAGCGGATCGACCGCGTGAACGTGGTCGGCAGCGGGCGTCCGTGGCGCGATCCGGACGAGCCGCGCGCGGAGAGGCTCGCCGTCCTGCAGGCCGACGTGCGCGGCATGCTCGGCCTGATGGAGCGCGGGATGGATGCACCCGTGCGGCGCGCGATCGAGGAGGCCGTCGCCCGACACGCCGAGTCCGCGCGCTCGCGCGAGGTCACCGAGGGCGACCACGTCCTCATCACGCACGACGACGCGGCGACGCTCGCGCGCATCGCGCGCCGCATCGTCGACGACGTCTTCGACGCGCCCGGGCAGCCCCTGCTGCGCGTCGCGCTGCACCACGGCGAGGTGCGCCTTCAGACGAGCGGTACGAGCGCGGTCGTGACCGGGGGACAGGCGATCGCGGTCGCCGCGCGCATCGAGCCGCGCGTCACGCCGGGCGAGATCTGGTGCACCGAGGCGTTCTGCGACGCGCTCGAGCGCGGCCGCTCCCTGTGCCGCACCGTGGTGCTCGAGCCGCCCGCGGGCACGGGCGGCGAGGGCGAGCACGCGGGCCGCTTCAACGTCCGCAAGGACGGCTCCGACGAGGCGGACATCTGGGTGCGGCTCTACCGCGTCGAGTTCTGAGGGAGCTCTGCGGCTCGCGAACGGCATCTCGCTCGGCTGCACCGAGGCGGGTCCCGAGGATGGCCGGCTCGTCCTGCTGCTGCACGGCTTCCCCGAGATCGCCTACGCCTGGCGCCGTCAGGTTCCCGAGCTCGCCGCCGCCGGCTTCCGCGTCGTCGCGCCGGATCAGCGCGGCTACAACGAGAGCTCGAAGCCGCGCGGCGTCGCCGCGTACGACCTCGACCGGCTCGCCGACGACGTGGTCGCCCTCGCGGACGCGCTCTCGTGTCGCACCTTCTCGATCGTCGGGCACGACTGGGGCGCGTCGGTCGGCTGGTGGACGGCGGGGCTGCATCCCGAGCGCGTCGAGCGCCTCGCGGTGCTGAACGCGCCGCACCCCGCGGTGTGGAAGCACGCGATGCTGCACGACCCGGCGCAGCGCAAGCTGAGCTGGTACGTGCAGGCGTTTCGCATCCCGTGGCTGCCGGAGCTGCTGCTGCTGCGCGCGCGGATCACAAGGCGCTCGCCGACGCGCTTCGCGGCGTCGCGCGCGGCGACGCCGTCGTCGAGCGCGACCTGGAGGTCTACCGCGCCGCCTGGCGCCAGCCGGCCGCGCTCACCGGCATGGTCAACTGGTATCGCGCGCTGCTCGCGAAGGACCTGCCCGCTCCCGAGCAGGCGCCGCGCATCCGCGTGCCGACCGCGATCGTCTGGGGTGCGCGTGACGCGTTCGCCGTCCGCGAGCTCGCCGAGCGCAGCCGCGCCCTGTGCGACGACGCGACGGTGACGTACCTCGAAGAGGCCACGCACTGGGTGCAGCACGACGAGCCCGAGCGCGTGAACGAGATCCTGCTGCAGTTCCTGGCGTGACGCTGCGCGGCGCCGCGGGATGCGGGGGTCACCCGGCGACCGCGAAGAGCTGCCACTGCCCGGGCGCGCCCTTCAGCACGTGCACGCCGCGGTCCTCGAGCTGGATCGACGAGCCGAGCACGAGGTCGCGCACCGTCCGCGTGACGAGGATCTCGCCGGGCCGGCACTTCGTCAGCACGCGCGCGGCGAGGTGGACGGCGATGCCGCCGACGTCGCCGTCGCGCATCTCGACCTCGCCGGTGTGCAGCGCGGCGCGCAGCTCGATGCCGGCGTCGCGCAGGTCGGCCACGAGCGCGATCGCGCAGCGGATCGCTCTCGCCGCACCGTCGAAGGTCGCGAGCGCGCCGTCGCCGGTCTTGCGCACGAGCCGTCCGCCCGTGCGCGACACGTGCCGCCGCACCAGCACGTCGTGCCGATCGAGCAGATCGCGCCAGCGCTGGTCGCCGAGCGACGCGGCGAGCTTCGTCGAGCTGACGATGTCGGTGAACAGCACCGTCGCCAGCACGCGATCGTTCTCCGCGGTGTGCGCGACGCCGGTCAGGAACTCCTCGACCAGCCCGAGCATGCGCTCCCGCCGCTCGGTGAAGTGCTCGCTCTGGTCGCCCGGCAGGACCTCGAAGCGCGCGCCCGCGACGTGCTCGGCGAGATGGCGCCCCTGCGCGAGCGGCACGAGCCCGTGGTCGAAGTGCATCACGAGGGTCGGGCACGAGACGAGCGGCAGCAGCGCCGGCAGGTCGACGCGCAGCAGGTGCTCGAAGTACGCCGACACCTCCCGCGGGCTCGCGCACGCGCGCAGGTACTTCGCATACCAGCGGCGGAAGTCGTCGTCGGTCGCGACGCCGGGGAGCACCCAGCGCACGAAGTCCTCCGTCCCCCACAGCGCCATCATCCGCCGCACGGTGCCCGCGACGTCCTCCGACACGCCGGCGGGGTAGTCCGGGCCGGCGAGGAAGCGCGCGCTGGTGGTGTTCAGGACCAGGGCGGAAGCGCGCTTCGGCTGCCGCGCGACGAACTGGAGAGCGAGCGGCCCCGCGCCGGCGAACGCGTACACCGCGGCGCGGTCGGAGTGCGCGGCGTCGAGCACCGCGGCGAGGTCCTCTGCGCCGCGCTCCCAGGGAGCGCGCTCGTCGAGCGAGAGCGGATCGGACGCGCCCGAGCCGCGCCGGTCGAACAGGACGACGCGGCTGAAGCCGGCCAGCCGCCGCACGACGTTCGACAGCCGCGGGTGCTCCCAGCAGAGGTCCACGTGGCTCCAGGCACCGGAGCAGTAGACGAGGTCGATCCGTCCCTCGCCCGCAATTTGGTAGGCGACACGATCGCCCCCGATCTGCGCGAAGCATGTCTCGGGAGGCTGCACTGCACCGAGTGTCCTCCCGGGGATCGTGGCGTTTCAACGGCGTTCGCCGCGGCGCGCGCGTCGATGAGGCCGACCTTACAGCGCCGGCTGCGGCGTCTGCCGCGCGCGCCGTCACGTCTGCGCGCGCCGCGGCGGAGAATCACGCGCCGGAGGCCTGCTCCTGCGGCTGGTCCAGGTACTCGCTCAGCCCGTAGCCGATGCGCCCGCCGTCGAGCACATACTCCGTCATGCCCTCGCCGATGTAGGTCGACATGCCCGCGCGCCGGTTGCGCAGCGGGATGAAGCCCTTCACCTTGCCTTCTATCCTGTGCTTGTCGCCGTTCTCCAGCAGCACGGCGGCGCGCAGCGCGCGATGGAAGCGCGTGCCGGGCTCGTAGTCGGTGTCGAGCTCGACGCGGTCGATCTTCAAGAGCTCCTCGCCGCGGTAAAACACCCCGCCGACGCGCTCGCCGATGATCGAGATCACCATGCCGAGGTCGTCGCCGAAGTTGCCCGTGATCCAGCGGTAGGACGGGGTCGACTGCCAGTAGCGCGGCCCCCAGGAGTGGTCGCGCAGCCCGTGTCCGGAGAGCCGGATCTCGGGCCCGCCGTCGATCGACATCGTGCCGCCGACCCGCATGTGCTGCTCGTAGTGCGCGCGCGCGAAGTCATTTCCATCGCCCGGCTCGCCGACGTGGCCGTAGAGCGGCCCGACGCCGTCGTGCACGAGGTCGAGTGCGAGCCGCCTGTGCGGGCTCTCCTTGAACGCCTTCCCGGGGTCCTGCATCGCGCGCGGATCCGCGAGGTAGACGACCGATCCCTGGTACGTCGTGCGCAGGCGCTCGCCGGGCACCAGCACCTCGATTGCGAGCCCGCCCGCGTTCCAGCCGTCGTTGCTCGCGATCGACGGCCGCTTGTAGTTGAACAGCGCCGATCCGTCGGGCTCGTAGACGATCACCGTGACCTCGGCATAGCCCTCGTTGGCGCGGTTGCCGATGCGCAGGAAGCCGCCGCGCTGCTGCGTGCGGTCGAAGAAGTTGAAGTAGACCGACTCGTTGAAGTTCGGCTCGGGGCCCAGCGGGTGGGTGTAGTCGTCCTCCGGCTTCACGTTGCCGACGATCTTCGCCATGGTCCCCTCCTTCGTAGAGCTGCCGTGCGGTGCTCGCACCGAGCCGCGCTCGATGCTCGCTCCTCCGAGGTCGGAGCTTCACTCCCCGGCGGTCGCGGCGCAACCCGCGCGCTGCGCGACGGCCGCCTCGGCGCGCCAGGCGCGGCGCAGGCGCACGAGGCCGGCGACCAGCAACGCCGCCGGCAGCACGCTCCAGGCCAGCGCGACGGCGGCTCCCTGCGCGGCCAGGACGCGCAGCGCCAGCCAGTCGAGGTGCTTGCCCGCGCGGAGGAGGCTCCAGTGCGCGAGGATCGGCGCCTGCACCGGGTCGAACAGCGTGTCGCGCGTGAAGCCGGTCTCGTGCGCCGCGCGGTGGAAGTCGACGGCCGTGCCGACGAGCTGCACGAACGCGCCCGCCGCGCCCGCCGTCCACAGCAGCACGGCGGCTCCGCCGCCCGCGCCGACGAGCTCGCCGGCGGGCAGCAGCAGAAGCGGGACGAGCGGCGCCAGATAGCGCGGTCCCCAGCACAGGCCGCCGTCCCAGTGCGCGTACACGGCGTAGCCGGCGAGGAGCGGCAGCGCGACGCCGGCCAGCAGCGCCGCCTCGGCGGGGCGCCGCCGCGCGAGCTGCGGCATGCCGCACAGGCCCGCGACGAGCGGCGGCGAGTAGAGGAAGAGGCCGCGCCCCGAGCTCAGCAGCAGTCCGTACGCGCCGACCGCCAGCGACGCGTTGAACGCCTGCGTGCCGGGCTCGTCGAACAGCAGCACGTGGCCGAAGCGCAGGTAGTTGTGCATCGCCGCGACGGCGCCGGCGAGCCCGAGCGGGACCGCCAGCGCGAGCACGTTGCGGCCGAGCACGCCCGCCCGCAGGTCGTCGCGCAGGTGGCGCGCGGCCGCGTAGAGGAGGATCGCCGGCGACGCGAGCACGCCGTCGAACGGCCGCACCAGGAGCAGCAGGCCGCGCGTGGCGCCGCGCGCGGCCGGGCTCGCGAGCGGCCGCCGCCAGACGACCGCCTCGCGGATGGCGAGGAGCAGGAGGAGCAGGACGACGACGTGCGGGAAGCCGTCGCGCGACGCGGGCCACGTCTGGGTCGCGACCACGAGCAGCAGCGTGAGGAGCGCCGCGACGTGCCTCGCGTAGCCGAGCGCACCGGCGAGCGACCACAGAGTCGCGGCAGCGAGCGCGCCGCACAGCGGTCCGACCAGCGTCGCGCCGAACACGGCGAAGCTCTCCGGGTAGTAGATGCTGACCCCGGGCCCGGCGAGCGCGGCGAACCCGTCCGGGTAGCGCGCGTCGACCCGCTTGCCGAGCCACGCGAGCGGCGCTTGCAGGACCGACAGGCCGATGCCGTAGCGGCCGTAGCGCTTGCCGTCGGGTCCCTTCACCGTGCCCCAGATCTCGCCGAGGTCGAGCCGCTGCTCCTCGAGAAGCCTGGTCGTCGTCAGGTGCACGATCAGCGAGTCCGCCGCGTAGAAGTGGCCGCCGTGCGTCAAGAGCAGGAAGCCCAGCGCGGCGAGGAACACGCCGGTCGTGGCGCGCGGCGCCGCGGCGCCGGGCGAGCCGGCGCGCGCGGCGGGGCACGCGTCGAGCGTGCCGGCACGCCGCTCGACGTCGGCGAGCGCGGCGTGCCGCGCCGGGCTGTCGTCGGCCGCTTCCACGGTGGCGTGCCGACTTTGTACC